>CAYQFB010000159.1:0-2505 GCA_964416705.1 uncultured Alphaproteobacteria bacterium | reverse complement strand
TGAATTTACAAAAAATTATAAAGATCCTGCGAACAATAATCCTCTAGATCAAAAAAATTCCAATATTCAAGTAGTTGAAAAAGAGGGTAATGTTAATATAATTTTATCAATTACTAATCAATATTTAGAAGACTATCAAAAATTAGCAAAAATATTTAAAGATGAATTGGTTAAGTTAGAAGAAATTCTATCTATAAACATAGCCTTTACGTCAGAAAATCAAGTAAGTAGCTCAAAAAAAAGTGAAAGTAGATTTCAAATAGATGCAAAAGATATAATTGCTGTTGCAAGTGGTAAGGGAGGAGTAGGAAAATCAACTTTTGCTGTTAATTTAGCTGTTGCAATGAGTCAGTTAGGAAAAAAGGTTGGTATTTTAGATGCTGATATTTATGGACCAAGTATTCCAAGAATGATGGGAATTTCCGGAAAACCTGAAGTAAGTCAAAATAAAAAATTAATCCCTTTAGAGAGTTATGGGATTAAATGCATGTCAATTGGTTTTCTTGTCAGTGAAGAAACGCCAACTATTTGGCGAGGTCCGATGATAATGAAGGCATTAGAACAAATGTTTAACGGTGTTGAATGGGGTAAGTTAGACTATCTTATTATTGATCTTCCACCAGGTACAGGTGATGCACAAATAACTCTTGCGCAAAGCTCTAAGTTATCAGGATCTATAATAGTATCAACTCCTCAAGATGTTGCTCTAACCGATGCTCGTAAAGGTATAAATATGTTTAAGAAAGTCAATGTGCCAATATTAGGATTAGTTGAAAATATGAGTTATTTTATATGCGATAACTGTAACGAAAAACATTTTATTTTTTCTAATGATGGAGTGAAACAAGAAGCAGAAAAATTTCAAATACCTTTCCTTGGATCACTTCCTATTGATAAAGAGTTAAGAATACAGTCAGATGAAGGCAGACCAGCACCTATAGATAAGCCAGAAGGTAATATTGCAAAACAATATTTAGAAATAGCTAAATCAATATTTTAATTTTAAACATTCATTGGTGCTACAATTTTAGGATGATGTTCATAATTAATTAATTTAAAATCTGAAGTCTTGTATTCATTAAATTTTTTTTGTTTAAATTGTAAACTTGGATGTATCTTTGGTTCTCTTGTTAATTGTATTTTTACTTGATCAAAATGTTCTTCATATATATGGAAATCTCCTAAAGAAAGAATAAATTCACCAACTTGATATCCGCATTCTTTAGCAAGAATATGAATTAAAAGACTGTAACTAGCTATATTAAATGGAACTCCTAAAAACATATCACAGGATCGTTGATATAATTGACAACTAAGTTTGTTATCAGAAATATAAAACTGTGAAAAAGCATGGCATGGAGGAAGAGACATTTCATCTAACTCAGCGGGATTCCAAGCAGTAAGGATATGTCTTCTGCTATGAGGGGTTTTTTTTAAACCTTCAATTAGATTTACTATTTGATCAACTCCATTAAAGTCTCTCCATTGTACTCCATATATTCTTCCAACATCTCCATTAAATTTTGATTTATTTTTCCAATAATCTGCGTTTGCGTTTTGAGTCCAAATAGTTTTTTTATCTTCTAAATTTACTTTTGTGTCCTCATATTGAATTTCAGCAAGTCTTCTCTCGTCATTTGAACCCTCTAAAAACCATAATAACTCTGCTACCAAAGCTTTCCATGCTAACTTCTTAGTTGTAACTGCAGGAAATCCATCTTCTAAATTAAATCGCATTTGATATCCAAATG
The DNA here is from genome assembly GCA_964416705.1 of uncultured Alphaproteobacteria bacterium. Lineage (GTDB taxonomy): Bacteria > Pseudomonadota > Alphaproteobacteria > HIMB59 > CACPNW01. The sequence continues at coordinate 754 of CAYQFB010000159.1, read as the reverse complement.
CTTTTTTTACATTACCAGCACGACTTTTAACAAAATCTCCATTTTCAAAACAATATTCTAAAGCAGTTAAATAATTTTTCATTTTCTCCAAATTTCAAAATGGCAAGTCTCATCACAATCAATTTTTTCAATTAAACTCATCGTATTGCTAATCTTTTTAATATCAATAAATTTATCACATTCAAAATTACCGTAGATTCTTGTTAAGTAAAACTCTTTAAATAAATCAAATGTTTGCTTAATAATATCCGGACCTCCAATTATATAAATATCTTTATTTGAATATTTTTTTTCTAAGTTAAGAATTTCATTAACAACATTGCCTTTTAAATATGCTTTTGCTCCTGGATAATATGAATTGTCTTTAGTTGTAATAATAATATTTTCTCTTTCCTTTAAAGGTGTTGGCATAAAAGGATCTTCCCAGGTTTTACTTCCCATTACAACAACCTGATTCAAGGTATTTTTTTTAAACCATTTTAAGTCATTAGAATTTTTTGGCCAAGGCATACTTCTACCTTTACTAATACCTCCTTTATCATCTACTGCCATTATTGCTTTGATCATCTGAAAAATCTTATTTCACTAAAAACTAATGATAACAACAAATTTTTAAGGAAATCTATATTTAATAATTCAAAACTTTCTTGATTGCTGACTTTGGTTTATAAAAGACATGTTGATTTATCAACTATAGCGATAAATGCTTTATGTAATAGGTTATACGGACCCGGGGGCGGTACCCGGCGCCTCC
>CAYQFB010000158.1:0-2515 GCA_964416705.1 uncultured Alphaproteobacteria bacterium | reverse complement strand
TAGATAATTAATTGATATCATTATTATCCTAAAAAAAAATTAATAAAATTAATTAAAATTTTATATCGTGGATAAATGATCTAAGTTCCCATATATCTGTCTCCTGCGTCACCAAGACCAGGGACAATAAACTTGTTTTTATTCAATTTAGCATCAACTTTACATGTAAACATATGAAGAGATCTGTGTTTTTTTTGTAAATTTTTTATTCCTTCAGGTGCCGCAAGAAGAGAAACTAAGAAAATATCTTCTATATTTACGTTTTTATTTTTAATTAAATTAATTGCAGCTATCGATGAGTTGCCAGTTGCTAACATTGGATCAAGCACCAACACTTTTTTATTTTTTGTTTTAGGAAGTTTACACAAATATTCAACAGGCTCATATGTTTGTTCGTTACGATACAAACCAATGTGACCTTTTTCTGCATCAGGTAAAAATTTAACAAAGCCTTCTAATAGTCCAAGGCCCGCTCTTAAAATTGGAACAAGAATTACTTGCTGAGCTAAATCCACCCCTTTAGTTTTAGTCAAGGGTGTTTGTACAGAGATTTTTTTATATTTCAGATGTTTAAGTACTTCAGCAGCAATTAAATAGCTAGCTTCGTTCATTGTTTGTCTAAACAAAGCATTAGAGGTTTTTTTATTTCTCAAAATAGTCATTTTGTATTCTAAAAAAGATGATTTAATAGATGTAATCATAAGCATATTACATATATATATTTGATCATAAGAGCAATGCGGATATTTTTATTTCTTATACCATTATTATTTATTTGGGGATGTTCTACTATAGAGGTTACCAAAGAAGTAATCAAAGTAACTAATACCGTCACTAACAAAGTCAAAGAGTCTGTTCCGCAAAAAAAAACTGACGAACAAAAAGTTTTAAATAAGATAATTGAAGAAAAAGAAATAGAAGAAGAAATAGAAAATATACAAGAAGAAAAAGAAGAGGAAAAAAATATTGTTAAGAGTCAGCAAAAATTAGCAGAGATAAATTTTATTGGAAAAACAGAAGATAAAATTTTAAATCTATTGGGACAGCCTCAGCTTTCAAGAGTTGATGGATCTGTATATACCCTTCGCTATGATAGTGATAACTGCAGGCTATTTTTATTTTTTAATCAGTCATCAACTAACAAAAGAGTTGAATACTTTGAGTTAAGAGATGCCAAGGCTGGTTTATTAAATTCAAAACAATCATTAGAACAGTGTTATCGAGAATTTAAGTTGATAAATTAAAATTAATCAATTTCAATTAATAAATCCTTAGCCTCAACATTATCTCCTGATTTAAGATAGATTTTTTTAATAGTACCACTTTTTTCTGCTGAAATAGTTGTTTCCATTTTCATTGCTTCAATAACCAAAACCCTATCACCTTTAATTATTTTTTCACCTTCATTAACAAATATTTTAGAAACTTGCCCAGGAAGTGGTGAGCCTATATGATTTGGATTTCCTTCTTCCGCTTTAAAATTAATAGAAACATTTTTAGAAAATTCCTTATTTGTAATTTCAATAGTCCTTGGCTGCCCATTTAGTTCAAAAAAGACAGAACTTGAACCATTTGCGTTAGTATCACCTTTTGCTAAATAACGAACGATAAGATTTTTTCCCTTATCAATTGGTAAGGAATATTCTTTATCTGGAATGGGACCGTAAAAAAATAATTCTGTTGATAAAATAGATGTATCACTAAAATTTTGACGATGATTCATAAAATCTTCAAAAACTTTTGGATACATTAAGTGAGAAGCTAATTGTTGATCAGAAATTTTTTCTCCATATTTTTTTTCCAGCTTCACCTTTTCTTTATCTAAATTAATACTTGGCAAAATAGATCCCGCTCTTTTAGTAAGTGGTTTCTCATTACCTAATATTTTTTTTTGCAATTCTTTAGGAAAACCTCCAAGGGGTATTCCAATTTCACCTTTAAAAAACTCAACTACTGATGTAGGAAAGGATATCTCTTTATCAGGATTCAAAACATCTTCAGAGGTTAAATCATTGGTAATCATATATAAAGCCATATCACCTACAACTTTTGAAGATGGGGTAACCTTGATAATATCGCCAAACATTTTATTTACTTCTGCATATATATTCGCCACAAGCCCCCATTTATCAGTAGTAATCCCTAATGATCGAGCCTGTTCTTTTAAATTTGTAAATTGTCCACCTGGCATTTGGTGTAAATATACGTCAGAGCTACCCCCTTTAAAATCAGTTTCAAAAGCCTTATAATTATTTCTAACTTGTTCCCAATATAAAGAAGCCTCTCTTACATAATCCGTATCTAGTTGTGAGTCATTATAATTTTTTTTCATAATCGATACAACAGAACCAAGCGCTGGTTGGGAAGTTAATCCACTCATTGAATCCATTGCAAGATCAACAATATCTATCTGCTCCTCAATTGCAGCTAATACGGTTGCAGAAGATGTGCCTGAGGTATCATGAGTGTGATAATGAATTGGTAAAGAAATTTCGTTTCTTAATTCTTTAATTAA
>CAYQFB010000157.1:0-2521 GCA_964416705.1 uncultured Alphaproteobacteria bacterium | reverse complement strand
CTAAAAACTGTTTCAATTACAACATTTCCTCCAAAAGCAAAGCCTACACCAAGAGTAAAAGCGGTTGCAACAGGTAATAAAGCATTTCGTGCTGCATGATATATTACTATACGCCAACTAGACAATCCTTTCATTTTAGACATTGTAACAAAATCCTCTTGCATTACTTCAAGCATATTTGATCTCATCAACAGTAATGGTAAACCTTGTAAATATAAAGCAAGAACTAATGAGGGGAGTATCAAGTGGTGATAAAAATGCAAACTTGTCAATTTATCAAGTGTTGTTTCATAAATTACTCCAGCAGCACTTGTTCCACCTGAAGGAAAAATATCAAATTGAAAACTAAACAATGCAAGCGCAATCATACCAAGCCAAAATTCTGGTGCAGATCGTGTCGCCAACACAATTGGAATTGATATACCTTCTATTAGAGTATCTCTTTTCCAAGCTAAATATGCTCCAGCAATCACTCCAAAAATATAAGCTATAATCAGAGAGAATAGTGTGAGTATAATTGAGTTTGGCAGAGCCTGAATAATCATATCTATAACTGGTTTGTTGTAAGTAAAAGATAATCCAAAATCACCTTTTAAAGTATTAACTAAAAATAATGTGTATTGCTCAAATAAAGATTTATCTAAACCAAATCTTTTAACTAACAAATCATGTTGTTCATCAGTGAAAGTAGTTCCTATAAACGCTGTAAGGGGCGAACCAGGCATAAGTCTGAACATAAAGAAAATTATTGTTGCTACAATCCATAGCACAAAAATCATGTACAAGAATCTTCGAATTATAGACCAAAAGTCAAACATCCGCCCCTTACTTTTATAACTTAATGTTGTTCTGCAACTCCTTCCGGATAATGCAGTCTTCCATTTTTAACAGTATAACCAGCATCAGCTAATATTTTTTTAGCTAAATCAACTCCTGTATCATACTCAGTTATGCCATCTTTATGATAATAAGTTAACGCTGGTGAAACATGGGAGCCTGCCTTAACAGCATTGCCAGCCCAAGCAGCATTAACCATAACATCACGATCAATAGCCAGAGAAACAGCTCTTCTGAAATTAACATCATCAAATGGCGCCCTTCTATGGTTCATAGCCATGTATTGGAAACCAACATCAATTGATTTGACAAGAGTAATATCTCCATCTTCTTCAACAATATTTGCTAAAACTGATGGATCTCCTTTATAATCTGTTAAGAAATTAACTTCTCCTTTTCTAAACTGACCTAAAGACGCTTCAACATTTGGAATTTCTTTCATAATCCATCGACTAATTTTAGGAGGATTAAAATGATCAGAGTTACTTTCTAAAATAACTTGTTCTCTTTGTCTCCAATCAACAAATTTAAAAGGGCCAGAACCTATTCTTTTTTCCTCTATAATAGTCTCAGCATTATTGCCAGTACCTTCTAGAGCTTGAAGAATTGGTTCATAGTAATGTTTTGGTACTAAATTAATTTTAGCCAAAGATGATGTTAAAAATGCTGCATTTGATGACTTTAGATTAAATCTTACAACATTATTTCCTTTAGACTCCATTGATTCAATATTTTTTACAAATGGTGAATACATTGGAACCATTTCAGCATTCATTGGAGCCTCAAAAGAAAATATTACATCATCAACTGTCACAGGCTTTCCATCGTGCCAACTCATTCCTGAACGCAAAGTTACATCAATAGTTTGCTCATTAATCCAATTAAAAGATTCTGCTGCCCATGGCTGAGGTGTTCCATCTGAACTAATTCTAAGCAACCTATCCCAAACTATTTCAGTTATCCATGAGTCAGTACCACCTGAAATAAAGAATGGATTGATAGCCTGAATTTCATCTAAACTTTGAGCAACTAAATCTTTATTACCATTTATTGGCTCAATATTAAGATATGTCCAAATGTTTTTTATACCAAGACCAGCTTGCTCAACAGCACTTCCATCTTTAAATTGCGAATTATCATAGGCAAAATTTAGAAGTGGATGAACTAAATATGCATTAGCAGCTGCATCAGCAAGATGCTGTTGGGCTTGATCTATCAAAACTTTTCTTGCAGCTGGATCCATTGTTACTCTTTGTTTTTCTGCCAAAGCATCAAAAGCCGGATCTACATATCCAATAAAATTATAACCTTTATCTGCAGTTGTTGAATGAAAAAGATTATAAGTAAATTCATCTGGATCACTTCTTTCTGGTCTACTTACCATTTGCCACATTGTTAAATCCCAAGTATCTTCATCTAGTCTTTTGTACCATACTTGATCTGCCATTTGTGGCCATGGTACTGCATTAACACTAATATCCAAACCAAGCTCATTTAAGGTTTGTGCTATTATTAATGCAGCTGTGTGTGGTGCTGGACCAGCAGCTTGCTCTCTTGCCCATAATTTCATACTTCTAATTTCTTCTGCACTTGCAGAGCTCACGAAAAATGAAACTAATAATGAAGAGATAAAACCAACTAGTATAGCTATTAATTTTTTATGCATAAATGCCTCCATTTTTTT
>CAYQFB010000156.1:0-2546 GCA_964416705.1 uncultured Alphaproteobacteria bacterium | reverse complement strand
ATGCTCCATGGCTTGCCACGAACTGCTTCAAGATTTTCAGGAGCGCTCATGACAACATTATATAAGCTTCCTGCAGCCACTTTCTGGCCTGCGTTTTTTGTTAATGGAGACCAACCATAATGTGTTACCTCTCTGGTTGTCCTTTTTCTATAAAACAAATCCATTGGTAAAGTGAAAAATAAAGCTTTATTAAAGCTACCCTCTCCAACACATCTTGCATCACAATCAGTTAACTGGACTGAAGCTCCAACTTTTGCACCAGTCTTAAATCTTTTTTGTAATTGAACGCTTACGCCTTTATCTTGGCCTAGGAATTTGCCATAAGAAGCTTCAAAACTAATATCATAGAATGGTAACCTGTAGTATAAATTGAGAAATGATGTAACAGTTTCATAGTCTAGAAATGAAAACTTTTGATCGAAATCTCGCTGTTTCACCCAATAACTCTCGACACCAACTCCCCATCTATATGAATCTGGCACATAGAGAATTTCTCCCCCAACACCACCATACATCCATTCCAATATTCCTGCATTAAATCTAGCATAAACATTCTCGTGAAACTTAGTAAGGTGCTCTAGGCTCAACTGCCTTAAACCTGACTCTCCCTCTGTTAGATACTTTCTTCTATCTTGTCTCACATAATACAGCTCACCATCAGGAACATGGTACGTATAGTCTTCAAAATTATTATCAATATCTATACCTATGAGTGTATTTACATAGAGCCCTTTTTTGATTGCATACTCCGACTGAAATAATGCTTCGAGTTGCCAAAAATAAAACTTTACCTGATGTTGGAGGGTTCCGGTCAAATGAGGTCTTATAGTCCAATAAAAATCTGGGTAAAGAGGTTCATTTTCAGAAATATAAGTGTTTTTTCCATAATCTGAAGTTTCGTTGATGATAAAAATACTTGGATCTACAGGTCCATTTTTCACAGATTCTACTAGATCTTCACGCAGAGAAGTTGCTCTCATCGTCTCAATACCTCTATCAATATTTATGACGGTGATTTTTTTTATATTTGTTGGTGAATTATTACCAAGGACTCTACTTGCCGTTTCTATTGAATGAAGCGTATTTTTAAACCTACCTTGACTTACCTCTGCGATAAGCTCATCGCCATTAAAGATAACATTATGAGCTACAAATCCCTCATTGCCCATTTGCCACATGATGAATTCTGGTAAGTATTTCTGCCAATCATCATTGAGCTCATGATAAGGCGCTATAGTAGGCTTATTAAGCACTTCTTTTGGCGATATAAATTTAGGAACTCCCTCAAAATTTAAATTAGAGTGAACAGCAAAATTAGCATACAGTGTGTTGCCATGAACCATGCCCAAGTTTATATCTATCTTATCTCTTGGCCCAACAGGTAATCCATAATGTAAGCCAACATTAACTCGGCTGTCTATCTCGAAAGTGCGTGAGCCTTCAGGATCTAGAATGTTCATGGATTTATTATCAACATCACTGTAGTCGTTTGAATCATATTCAACCTTAATTGAAAGGTTCTCAAAAGGAGTAAAATATTCTATGCCTCCAAATATTCCTGCATAAGGACCACTAAAACTATTACCTAAATTAAGTTTACCGCCTAAACTAAAATGGCCTCCTCTTCTAAACCATTTATCACCCAGTATTTGTCCTAAGGGGTTATCTATATCCTGTGAACCAGCCAGCCTTCCCCAACCTAAACCAGCAGTTACGTCAATGTTATTAAATCTTTTACTGGCAACAATAAATTCACCAGCATATGCTCCAGTCCCGCCAAAATCTGCAATACCTAGAGCTAAAGCAGGAAAATACTTACTCTCATTTGATAACTTTAGTTTTAAATCTATACCCTTATCTTTCCAAGTTTGATTTATTGTCGGCCTATATTTTTTATAAGTTCCTTCTGTATATCTTAATGTTGCCTCAAGCCAAGGGAATACTTGTGCTTTTCCGTAAATCCTTCTATATGGGTCGTCTCTGGAAATACCAAAAGTAAGCTCTCCTTCCTTTGAAAATCTAGCCGAAGGCATTTCAATCAAACCTATGCCGCCATATGCAGTTTGGGATACCTGCTGGTTTCCTGAATAATAATAAGGATCATTCAATACAGTATCATCTGCTATTAAACTGAAAGAGATGAAATAGGTGATTATTAAAAACTTATATTTCAAATTTAATTCTCTGAAAAGGGATTAGTGAGTTATTTTTAATAACTCACTCATCCTTATATGAAGTCTTGACTTACTAGTTTGCTACAACTAATGCCCATGACATGTTAATCAGTGTTGATTACTCGGTTAGGGCTCGTAGAGTTTGTACTTGTAGCAGTAGTTGCACTAGTTGCTGTCGTACCAGTAGTACCAGTAGTAGCTCCTGTACCAGTAGTACCAGTAGTACCAGTAGTAGCTGCTGCACCAGTGGTTGCTGTCGTTCCAGACGAACTTGCCGTTGATGTAGTTGTTGTTCCTGTTGACGTAGGCGTTGGCGTAGGCGTAGGCGTAGGCGTTGGCGTAGGCGTTGGCGTAGGCGTAGGCGTTGGCGTT
>CAYQFB010000155.1:0-2550 GCA_964416705.1 uncultured Alphaproteobacteria bacterium | reverse complement strand
GCTTCTACAAGTACGGTAGAGTCTTTGTAATAATCATAAATTATTTGATCAAAATTATATTGTCCTTTGTGAATAGGTAAATCTTTTGCCCAATAATCTTTCACTCTTTGGTATTTTATTTGACGACCAGGATCTAAACTTTCAATACGATAAGGCCCACTTCCAAGAGGAATATCTAAGAAAGTTTTTGTAACATCAATTTCACTATAATATTTTTTTGGAATAATAGGGAGGAAGCCAGCAACAATCAAAGGGAGTTCTTTATCCTCATTATTAATGAAATTCATTTTTATTCCATTTCTGCCAACCATTTCAGTTGATATTACTTTCCCATAGGTCTTTTTTTGGTTTGGCGTTCCTTTTGTTTGAAAAGTTTCTAAACTAAATAAAACATCTTCCCTTGTAATGGGAGAACCATCATGAAATTTTGCATTTGGGTTAATATAAAATGTAATTGATGATCTATCTTTTGGCATATCTGCATGTTCTGCAATTAAACCATATAAGGTAAACGCCTCATCCCACACTCTTCTCATAAGTGTGTCATTAATGTATCCAAGACCAGCAGCTTTAGATCCTTTAAAAGCAACTCTATTTAAATTATCAAATGCACCATATGCACCAAATCGTACAATTCCCCCTTTGGTAGCATTGGGATTAACATAATCTAGATGAGTAAAACCTTCTTCATATTTTGGTTTACCATGCATTGAAATTCCGTGTGTTTTTTCAGCAAATGAAGCAGAATTATATAAGGCAAGAAAGAAGCTAACTATTAATAAATATTTAAGATTCATTAAAAGTTTGTATCAACTAAATAAGGTATTTTGAAGAGGAAGTTCTTTGAAACTACTCTTTTTCTAATTACGATATATATAGAAAGAGATGAAAATTTTATCCGCAGAAATAACTTCTTATAAAAATTACTTGAATAGGAGAAAATTTATAAAATCTTCCCTAGCAACAGGTGTTGTATTAGGAACGTCAACAGGACTTCAAGCCAATCATTTATCTGATGAAAATATTTATGCTAATCTACTTGATGAAAAAGATTCTTTAAATAGTTTTGAAGAAATCACCACCTATAACAACTTTTATGAGTTTGGAATGGGGAAGACAGACCCTTTTGAAAATTCAAATAACTTTAAACCTAAACCATGGTCTTTAACTCTGGAAGGTTTAGTTAATAATCCTCAAGTAATAGATTTAGAAAAATTATTAGAGAAAGTCACTATAGAAGATAGGGTGTATAGATTAAGATGTGTTGAAGCTTGGTCTATGGTAATTCCTTGGCAAGGATTTCCTTTAGCAGAATTAATTAAAATAGCAGATCCTCTATCATCTGCAAAATTTATTCAATTTGTAACAGTGTTTAGACCTGATGAAATGCCTGGTCAAAAAAAAAAATTGCTTCCTTGGCCTTATGTAGAAGGTTTGCGTATGGATGAAGCGATGCATCCTTTAACTATATTATCAACAGGATTATACGGACACGATTTACTTAATCAAAGCGGTGCCCCTTTAAGATTAGTTGTGCCGTGGAAATATGGTTTTAAATCTATTAAATCTATTTCCTCTATTAGGTTTGTTGATAAACAACCTCAGGCTACTTGGTCAATGTTAGCACCTAGTGAATATGGTTTTTATTCCAATGTAAATAATCTTGTTGATCATCCGAGATGGAGTCAGGGTACAGAAAGACGTATAGGTGAATTTAAAAGACGAAAGACCCTGATGTATAATGGGTACGAAGAAGAAGTTAGTCATTTATATAAGGAAATGGATTTGAGAAAATATTATTAAATAATGATATCCACACAATCATTTAAAAAAATTAAACCTCTAATATTTATAGCTATAATTTTACCAAGTCTTTTCTGGTGTTATCAATTTATTAATGGTTCTTTGGGCGTAAACCCCATAGAAAAATTAATGGATAATATGGGGGAGATGGCACTACGCTTAATTGTGCTAACTTTATTTATTTCTTCTTTAAGTGAGTTTAAAAAATTCCGTTTTTTAATTGAAGTAAGAAGAATGATTGGATTATTTGCCTTCTTTTATGTGTCTTGTCATTTTTTAACTTATGTAGCTCTTGATCATTTTTTTGATATGACGTTTATCATTAAAGATATTATAAAGAGACCCTTTATTACTTTTGGATTTATTAGTTTTATTTTTTTAATTCCTTTAGCCATTACATCGCCAAAAATAATGTTAAAAAAATTAGGATTTAAAGTATGGAAAAAAATTCATTATTTAATTTATCCAGCTGCAATGTTATCGAGCATTCACTTCTATATGTTGGTTAGAGCAAATAAAATTGAACCAGCAATTTATATTTTCTTAATTTTAGTATTACTGCTTTACAGACTTTATTATAAAATTATTCTTCCTCAATTGGTTCGGTAATTGGATTAAGCTCCATACCTGCTGGTGTAATATTGCGAGGAAGAGGAACATATTGAGATTCACTATCAGCAGGAATAGCCCTTTTTGTCATACGATATAAGCCAAATAAACCAAGTAAACCGTGAATTAATAATAAAT
>CAYQFB010000154.1:0-2556 GCA_964416705.1 uncultured Alphaproteobacteria bacterium | reverse complement strand
CCAGACCTTCCAGCCGAAGCCATCCTCGGGGACGTGCCTCTCCGACCCGTCCTCGCTAAGTAGGACGAACTTCCAGTTGATGTAGGATGAGTCCGGGAGCGCCCCGTGCCCGGCGGTGAAAACCAAACCGTCCCCCGATGACTGCATCTCGCTCGTCTCCGGTGGGTAGCATATTCCCGTGTTGATGCAGACCTGGGTCACCCAGTGCACTGACGTGACGTTGCTGCCGTCCTCGAGGGTCAGGGACATCGGGAAGTCCTCCCCCGTGGTAGCTTTCAGGACCTGATCGTGCTGGATGGAGGCAATGCCCGTCCCTTCCAGGGCAGAAGACTCGTTCTGGCCGCCTTGCCCGCCCACAGCCGATAGGGCCAGAAGGGCGACCAAAACCACCGCGAGCATACTCCTCATGGAAATGGCGAGCCCGCCATGGCAAATGAATGCTGACCACTCAGACTTCAAGGCTCCATAGATCGTCACCCAACCAGTGGATGGTGGATATCGCCTTCCCCTTCGTCATCGACATCATCTCGTTGCCGTCGACCAGGGCTATCCCGGTGGCCAGTGGCCCTCCAGTGTCCTGGTCGCGAATCCAAACGAAGTCGCCCTCTCCCAGCGTGGGGTCCGCGATGTGTATCCCAGCGCCCATGCAGTCCGCACCGTTCTTCAGGAAGGGGATCGCGCCATCGTCAACCGCCACCCACGACTTCTCCACCTGCCACTCGGATATTCCCTTGAGCGTCGGGTACCATGCCATCTCCCCACCGACCTCTATCCTCATGGCGAGAGGCACCCTGTCGACGAGTATCAGGTCGGTCTCCTGGAAGTGAGCCTGCTCCAGGAAGCCCGCTAGGTCAATCGGATGCCCTATCCAGGACCCCAGGTCTTCCGCCACCCCTCGGATCTGCTTGAGCCGGACCGGTGTCCTGCGCCTCATCCTCTTGTCGACCATGGGCCCCGGGGGGCACGGAGTCGGATGAACATGCCGAGGCCGGACACTTCAAGCGGTGGTGTGGCAGCGAGGCCCCATGCTCGCGCTGTGCCTCGACCTGGAGGGCATCCTCGTGCCCGAGGTCTGGGTGAACGTCGCCGACAGGACGGGCATAGACGCACTGAGGCGGACAACCAGGGACGAGCCGGACTACAACCGCCTGATGTCCTACAGGCTCGCAATTCTGGACGAGAACAACATCACCATCGACGACATCACCTCTGCAATCGACTCAATGGAGCCGCTCGAGGGGGCCAGGGACTTCCTCGAGTCCCTCCAGAGGAGGTGGCCCACGCTGATCCTGTCTGACACCTTCTCCCAGTTCGCAAGCCCCCTCATGGCGAAGCTGGGTCACCCGACCCTGCTCTGCCACACCCTGCTGATCGACGACTCGGGCAGGATTTTCGACTGGAAGATCAGGACCGAGGACCAGAAGAGGAAGACCGTGGAGGCCCTACGCGGAATGAACTACCAGGTGATCGCCGTGGGGGACTCCTACAACGACACCACCATGCTATCCGAGGCAAGCGCTGGGATCCTGTTCAGGCCACCCGACAACGTGATCGACGAGTTCCCCCAGTTCCCGGTCACCAGGGACTACGCCGAGCTGATGGACGCGATCGAGTCCGCGGCCACCGACCTGGGCGAGCTCTGGGCGTAGCCCAGCAGCCTCCAATCGTTTGAAATAAGGCAGGCAGGTCGGCGGGACGCATGGCGAAGTGGCACGGCATTTCCCGCAGGAAGCCCTCAGGCGGCCGCCTGAAGCGACCCAACCGGTACAGGGGGAAGCGCAAGACGGAGATCGCTAGCGAGGAGCAGCTGGCCTTCGTGGGTGAGAGCGACTCGCGCAAGATATACCGCAAGAGGGCTGGCTCCCAGACCGTCAGGTCCCTCTCCGTGAACCACGTCAACGTCAGCACGAAGGACGGGAAGACGGTCAGGGCCACGGTCAAGAACGTGGTCGAGAACGAGGCGGACCCGAACTACGTCAGGCGGAACATCATCACCAAGGGCGCTGTGCTGGAGACGGACGCCGGAATGGTCCGGGTGACCAGCAGGCCGGGCATGCACGGGGTCGTCAGCGGCGTGCCCGCGGACGAGTGAAGCCCACGAAGCCCTCAAGGCACACATCTCGCAGGGAAGGGGCGGTAGCATGGCAGCGAAGCGCGACGAGATGACCCTGTGGACGGGCTACTTCGACTCCAAGCTGAGCCGCTCGGAGGGCAGGAGGGTGCCAAGGTCGTCTAGCATCCCCAAGCCCACACTGGAGGCAGTGGCATGGGCCGCCAGGAGCGCTGGGGTCCGCAAGATGAGGCAGGAGCCCGAGGCCAGCCACCCATCCAGGCCCCATGCAAGCGAGGGCAGGCTGGTGATGCCGCCAAGCCACGCTCTCGAGGCCACAGGGGCCAGCAGCAAGGAGGGCGTGATGCAGGAGATAGGCAAGGTGCTTAGGACCCGCTCCGAGCAGGCGAGGGAGCAGGGCAAGGAGCAGAGGCGGACTCCATCGAAGGGGGACCGCAGGCTGCGTGCCCAGAGGAAGTCGTTCAAGCAAAGGGGAGCGGGCAAGC
>CAYQFB010000153.1:0-2568 GCA_964416705.1 uncultured Alphaproteobacteria bacterium | reverse complement strand
CAAAATGAAATAAAGATTATGAAAAATCACCCTGAAATAAAAAAAATACTAGAAGCTCTTCCAGGTTTGAGTATTCATTCTATTACTGATATTACAGAAACTGTTGATGAAACAATTGATGAAATTAATTCAGAAAATCAAAAGGAGGTATGATGGTTAATATAGGCAATATGATGAAACAAGCACAGCAACTCCAACAAAAAATGGCAGATGCACAAGAAAAACTAAGCTCTATTGAAGTTGAAGGTGTGTCTGGAGGTGGTGTAGTAAAAGTTATTGCTACTGCTAAAGGAGAAATAAAAAGAATTAATCTTGATGATAGCTTATTAAAAACTGATGATAAAGAAATAACTGAAGATTTAATAGTTGCTGCTATTAATGATGCTAAACAAAAAGGTGAAGTAGCCGCACAAGAAGAAATGAAATCTGTTACTGGAGGATTACCTTTGCCACCTGGAATGAAGTTGCCTTTTTAAATAATGGATGGATCTGAAATAGAAAAATTAATAGCTGATATTTCTAAACTTCCAGGTTTAGGAAGACGTTCAGCGCAGAGGATAGCCCTATATTTATTAAAAAACAAAGATCGATCACTATTACCATTAATACAAACATTAGAATCTTCTCATAAACTCATTATCGAATGTTCTTTCTGTGGAAATGTGGACATGTCGAATCCTTGTTATATTTGCTCAGGATCAAACAGGGATAAGAAATCAATTTGCATCATAGAAGATGTTTCTGACCTATGGACATTTGAGAGAACAGGTTTTTATAGAGGATTATATCATGTACTAGGAGGTTCTTTATCAGCAATAAATGGTATAGGTACTGAAGAGTTGACAATTAAGAAACTAATAAAAAGAATTGAAGAAAATGAAATTAGTGAAGTGATACTGGCATTAAGCACTACTATTGAAGGTCAAACTACAACGCATGTAATCGCTGATAAATTAGAAACATTTAAAAATTTAACAGTTACAAGATTAGCACAAGGAATACCTATTGGAGGTGAGGTGCACTATTTAGATGAAAATACTCTCAACACCGCATTTCAATCCCGAAAAAAAATTGTTTAGTAATAATGATGGAAATACTATTGGTTCCTAACGAGTGCTTACGTCAAAAAGCAAAAAGACTCATTAAAATTACAAATGAAGATATTAAAATTGCTAATCAAATGATGGATACTATGTTTAAAGCACCAGGTGTTGGATTAGCAGCAAATCAGGTTGGGGTATTAAAACAAATTGTTACAATTAATTTTGAAGACAAGGAAAATGATAAAAGATCTAATTACATATTATTTAACCCTTCAATAATAGACTATTCAGACGATAAAGTTGTCATGGAAGAAGGATGTTTATCACTCCCTGAGCAATATGCTGATATTGAAAGACCAAAACAAATTGTTTTAGAGTATATTGATGAAAAAGAAAAAATGATAAAAAAAGAAATAGATGGTTATGAAGCAAGAATATTGCAGCACGAAATAGATCATTTATCTGGAAAATTATTTGTAGATTATTTATCTTCTTTAAAAAGAAACATAATAATAAAAAAAGTGAAAAAATTGCAAAATATAAAAAATTAATGATTGATAAAAAAATAATTTTTATGGGCACACCAGATATAGCTGCGCAACACCTAAATATTTTGATTGAAAATAATTTAAATATAGTTGGTGTGTTTACACAGCCTCCAAGAAAAAAAAACAGAGGTATGCGTATTGAGGAAAGTGAAGTACATCAAATTGCAAAAAAAAATAATATAGAGGTTTATTATCCTTCTACAATCGATGACATAGTTATAGAGCAAACAAAAAGTTTAGAACCTGACTTAATTATTGTTGTTGCCTATGGTATAATTTTACCTACATCATTTTTAAATATTCCCAAATATGGATGTATTAATATCCATGTTTCTTTATTACCCAGATGGAGAGGGGCAGCACCTATAGAACACACATTGTTGGCAGGTGATGATAAAACAGGAATTAGTATAATTAATATTACCCCAAAGCTTGATGCAGGAGATATTCTCATGCAGGAGATTTTTTCACTTGATAAAAATATGTACAGTGATGATTTAACTTTAAATCTTACAAATCTTGGTAAAAAAACGATGATGCATACTCTACCACTCTTATTTGAAAATAAAATTATTGGAAAAAAACAAGATGAAAATAAAGTTACTTATGCGAATAAATTTTTAAGTGAAGATAGAAAAATTAATTTTCATAACTCTACTGAAGATGTGTATAACCACATACGTGCACATGGACCAAAACCAGGATCATGGTTTACTTATAAAGGAGAGAGAATAAAAATTATTAAAGCAAAAAAAACTAATGAGTTTGGCCAAAGTTCAACAATTTTAAATAAAGATTTTATGATAGGGTGTAATGACGGGGGGATCATTCCTCTACTTATACAACGAGAAGGAAAAAAAACAGTCAGCCTAGATGATTTTTTGCGAGGATTTACTTTCTCAATTCAAGATAAATTAAATGCATAATTATAAAATTATTGTTGAGTATGATGGTACTAATTTTGTTGGTTGGCAGCA
>CAYQFB010000152.1:0-2633 GCA_964416705.1 uncultured Alphaproteobacteria bacterium | reverse complement strand
CAAAAAATGATTCAAGATGGAATGTTTGATGATTTTAAGATTGATGAAGTTTATGCATTACACAATTGGCCTGAATTACCTATTGGCTCAATTGGTGTAAATAATGGAGCTATGATGGCAGCAGTTGATGAATTTGATATAATAGTAAAGGGAAAAGGAGGTCATGCAGCAATCCCTCAGCTTGCTATAGATCCAGTAGTTATAGCCTCTCAAATTGTCTTAGCAGTGCAAACAATTATTAGCAGATCTACTGACCCAGTTGATAAGGCTTTAATAAGTATTACTAAAATAAATGGTGGCACTGCCTACAATGTTATTGATGATAGCGTTAAATTGGGTGGCACTATAAGAACCTTTAAATCTGAAACAAGGTCTTTCTTTGAAAAAAAAATAAATGAAATTGCCTCTGGTATTGCGAAGGCAAATGGAGCTGATGCTGAAGTTGAATTTCATCTAACTAATAAGTATCCACCAACTATAAACTCAAAAAAAGAAAGTGAGTTTGCAGCTAATGTAGCAATAAAAATATTTGGAGATTCAAATGTAAACACTGATATTGATCCTTCTATGGGAGGTGAAGATTTTTCATATTTATTAGAAAAAAAACCAGGTTCTTATCTTTATATTGGGCAGGGTGATGAAAATCATAAAGCCCATCTTCATACTACCAAATATGATTTTAATGATAACTTATTACCAATCGGTGTTAATTACTGGGTTGAACTTGTAAAAGAATACTTTTCAAAATAAAACATATTAAAATGATAAACCTTTTTGCTATTTTTACGATAGTAAAATTTCGCATTAGAGAATTTACATACGAATATCATTATTCTATTTTAGCACCACTTACATCTAACTTACTTTTTGTTATTATTTTTTCTACAATTGATAGATTTTACTCTTTATCAAATGAAAATATATCTTTTGTTGAATTTTTAATACCTGGATTAATAATTATGGTTGTAGCTCAGGAAAGTTTTGATAATCCTTCTGTATCAATCATAAATAGTAAACAGATTGGTTCGTTTGATGATTTTCTTGTAGCCCCACTTTCTCGTGTTGAAATTTTTGTAGCATATTTGATCTCTCAAATTTTTATTGGATTAGTAATTGGTTGTTTAAATTTTTTAATTTTATCATATTTTATTTCATATAATTATTTTTCAATTTTTAATTTCATATATTATCTATTACTAGTAATAGTTTTTTTTACATCTATTGGCTCACTAGTAGGTTTTTTAGCATATAGATGGGACACACAAAGTACTGTTTCTAATTTTTTTATAAGTCCTATAAACTTTCTATCTGGAACTTTTTTTTCTATTAGCGCTTTACCTGACGAGATTAAATATATTCTTTTATATAATCCTTATTATTATATAATAACTTATTTTAGAAATTCATTTTATATAAAATCTGAGGTAAACTTTTATATTAATTCAATTGTTTTTATTTTTGTTTTTAGCACTTTTCTATTTACAGTTTATATATTTCACAGAGGTTATAGAGTTGTTAAATAATAGATAATTAATTTTTTTTTACTTTTTGCCAAATTTTATTATATTTATCAATTGTCATCTTATTTAAATTAAAATTTTCTTTTTTCGCGTATTCTTCAAGTTTCTTCCATCTTGTTTTAAATTTTTTATTTGATTTTTTTAAGACAGTCTCTGGGTCTAATTTTAATTTTCTTGAAACATCTAGGGTTGCAAAAATCAAATCACCTAATTCTTCTTTTATTTTTTTTTTATTATTATTTTTAACTTCAGTTTTTAATTCATCAATTTCTTCATAAACTTTATTTAAAGCTTCTTTATTATTTTTGTATTCAAATCCTACAGATGCAACTTTTTTTTGAATTTTATTTGCCTCTTGAAGTGCTGGCAAGGTTACTGGTATGCTATCAAGAATAGATAAATTTTCTTTATTTTTTGAATTTTCCCACCATAATTTAAATTCTTTCATATTTTTAAATTTTTTATTTTTAAATACATGCGGATGTCGCGCAATCATTTTTGATGTTATAGTTTCCACAACATCATTAAAGTTAAATTTTTTCTTTTCAGATGCGATTTGAGAAATATAAATCACTTGAAATAGTAAATCTCCAAGTTCTTCTTTCAATTTATCAAAATTTTTATTGTAAACCTGTTCAGCTACTTCATAAACTTCTTCAATCGTATGAGGAATTATTGTCTCTATAGTCTGTTTTTTATCCCAAGGGCAACCTTTTTGAGGATCCCTGAGTCTTTTCATTAAATTAAGTAATTTTTGAATTTCTGTTTTTTCCATAAAAAAAGCCCCCTTTAATAAGAGGGCTAATTAAATATATTTAATAAAATTATCTTCTAGCTAGCCAGTATAAAATACCAAGTACGATAATTCCAGTTAAACCATTTCCTCCAAGAGAAGAAACTAGTCCTGAAATATTATCAACTACAGCAGTACCTATAAATGGAACTGAAGGACCAAAAATGATGCCTAGAACTACACTTAGTGGGATTATCACTAATGCAACATCCATTACACCTCTAAGAAAACTTTTAGCAGAATCCATCATTGCTTAACTCCTTTGTTTAAAGAAATTCTATCTACGATTATAAAGCCAAATAACTACAGCTATTGAGATT
>CAYQFB010000151.1:0-2644 GCA_964416705.1 uncultured Alphaproteobacteria bacterium | reverse complement strand
AGTTATTTAAATAACAATCCTCAAGTTTATGATTTTTTTTATAACCTCTTAGAGAGAAAAAAAGATCAAGATTTTTTACCTGCTTACAAAATATTTGTAAACTCGGATAAGTATTCAATTGATTATAGCAATTTTAAAATGCCGACTTTAATCATGACAGGGGAAAATGAAGTTGGCTCTACCCCTTTAATGAGTGAAAAAATTAGCAAGGAAATTAAAAATAGTAATTTTTATATTATTAAAAATGCAAAGCATGGAGCAACAATTGAACAAGCAAATGTTGTTAATGAAAAACTAAATAAATTTTTATTCTAATCTAGTGAACAAGTCATATCTGCACCACAGCATAATGGTGATTTAATCTTTCCGTGCCCAGTAGGACATTTTGAAATCTGTATTTCAGACCCATCATCTTTTATGAGTATATCATTTTTTAGAGGCTCGTTGCATTTAGCACATGTAGCATTAACTGACATACCGCAAGATTTACATTCGTAAGTTGCCATAATAACTCCCTTATAAAAGTATAATTTTAATATTGATTAAAGTAAATACTTAATTAATTTCAGATACTTGATAATCTGAACTATTAATCCATTCTGGGTTAATACTTACTCCCCATCCAGGATTCTCAGTAACCCTAATACAACCGTTTTCTACCGCAAATGGATTATCCAAAAATAGATCTTGTTGCCATGGATAATAATCCTCACCTTCAATAGAAAGTTCTAAATATGGGCCAGCATTAGGTATGGCTTTTAGTAAATGCATTGTACAAATAGTGACTAATGACAAATTTGCAGCATGAGGAGTGCAAATAAAACCTCCTTCTCCTATTATTTTTGCAACTTTTAGAGTTCTTGTTAATCCACCAAGGTACATAACATCAGGTTGAAAAATATTTACAATTTTTCTCTCAACCATATCTCTCCATATGCGCATGTCACAATCTTGCTCACCCCCAGTAACATCAATTGAAAGCGCGTTAGTTACTTCTTTTGTTTGCTCTGGCTCCCAATAAGGACAAGGCTCTTCAAAATGTGTCACATTATTATCCTCTAAGAGTTTTCCGATTTCAATTGCTTGAGCAGATGAAAAACAACTATTTGCATCAACTAATTTTTTAATAGAACTATCAAGTGATTTGTTTATTGTTTTTACAATATCTTCTGTTCTACCTTCCCATTCATCTAGCCCTCTTCCACACTCAGCACCAATTCTAAATTTAAAAGCATCTATTCCTTTTTCTTCAAATAATTTTTTGAAACGATCAGCCTCATCGTTAGCGCTAATATCCCTTTTCATTGATGAGCCATATACTTTTAGTGCACCAGCATTGCCCCCTATCAATTCTGTAACAGGTTTATTTTCTAATTTTCCTTTTAAATCCCATAAAGAAGTATCAAGACCTGCAATCGCTCTTAATAAATATGATCCAGGAAATTTATGTTCTTTTTCCAATACTAAATTTTCAATATCATTAAATTCACTCCATAATTTGCCTAAAATCCACGGAGCAACTTGTTTGTGAAAAATTTGTGCTGTAATATCTGCATGATATGTGGACATTTGACCATATCCTTCAGAGCCATCTTCTAAAGTTGTTTTAACAAAACTAACATATGGCTTGGTAAAAGTTTCTAATTTTTTAATTTTCATTAATATTTCTGTTTTAATTCTTCTAAAATAATTTTACTAGATAAATGTGATAACATCATAACAGGTGCATTAATATTTCCTGAAGTTATATTTGGCATTATGGAAGCATCAACTATCCATAAATTATCAAGACCATGAGCTTTCAATTTATCAGATACAACACCCGTATTAATATCTTTACTCATACGGCATGTCCCACATGGGTGATAAATAGTTGTTGCACTTGATTTGAAATGATCCAGAAGCTCATCATCGCTAGCTTTTATAGGATTAATTTTGACGGGAGATTTAATTATATTACTAATATTTTTATTGGAAGAGAACTGTCTAATAAAATCGAACGTCGCATACAAATCATGAATATCTCTTTCATCACTTAAGTAATTAGGATTAATACTTGGCAGATAATCATCTTTAAATGATTTTAGCGTAACTTCACCAAGACTTTTTGGTCTGCATGAATTAAATCCAAGGATAAAGCCATTAAATTTATCAGTTTTAAGTAAAGGTCTTCTATTTTTATATGTAATTGAATACGTTAACGGGTTAAAATATAGTTGAATATTAGGATATGGATCAAGTGAATTCCAATTGATATATCCTCCAGCCTGATTTAAACTTAAAGAAAGTGGTCCGCTTCTATTATAGAGATATCTTATAACTGACTTTATTCTTCCGCCCCAAGTACCTAAATCCTTATTTAATGTTGGCTTAAAAGTTTTATACAAATAATCCAGACCTAAATGATCTTGAAAATTTTTACCAACATTAGGGCTGTGTAAATTAACTGGGATATTATGCTCTTTCAAATCATTTGCATTCCCTATACCTGATTTTAATAATAAATAAGGCGTCATAATCGATCCGCTAGACAGGATAGTTCCAATCTTAGGCCTCACAACAATTGTTTTATTTTTATGCTTAATATTTAAACTTACTATTTTTTTATTTTCATAATTTAATTTTAAAACTTCAGTTTTAATAA
>CAYQFB010000150.1:0-2647 GCA_964416705.1 uncultured Alphaproteobacteria bacterium | reverse complement strand
AATCAATCTATTAAATATTACTTAAAAGTTTTACGAAATATTAATAATTCAAAAAAACTATCTTTTTATCCAGGATCTCCTTCTATAATGAGTTACATGAGCGATAATAGTGATAAATTATCATTTTATGAGCTTCATAATAATGAATTTGAACTTTTAAGAAAAAATTTATCAAAACAAATGAACTCAAAAATATTTAAGAAGGATGGTTTTGAATTTACAAGCCATAAAATTAATCAAAATGAAAAAACACTTGTTCTCATTGATCCATCTTACGAAATAAAAGATGATTATGATAAGGTGATAAATACATTAAAAAAATTAGATACTAGTTATGATAATTTAACAGCTATAATTTGGTACCCAGTTTTGAATATTGAAAATAATGATATATTTATTGAAAATATAAGAAGACTTGGATCAAATAGAATTACTCGAATTGAACTTCCTTTAAAAAAATATAATGAAGAGATTGGAATGAAAGGAAGTGGAATTATATTATTTAATGGAACTAAATTTCTCATAAATAATATCAAGGAATGTGTAAAAGAATTATATCAAATTTTCAAAGATGAAGACTGCAACATAAAACCTAAAATACAAAGAATATAAATAATGCAATCACAAATTAATCTTAAAAATGATGGCATTTATTCACTTTTTATTAAAATTGCTATTCCTTCCTCTATTGGAACTATATTTCAAAATTTGTATTCAGTAATTGACTCAATTTTTGCAGGTCAAATGATTTCAGAATCAGCTTTAGCAGCAATAGGTCAAATTTTTCCAATTTATTTCATAATAATAGCGTTAGGTGTAGGCTTAAGTATTGGGACAACATCATTAATAGCTAATAGTATTGGTGAAAATAATTTAGAAAATTCTGGAAAAATATTTTCTCAATCTTTGATTCTCTCAATAATTGTGTCAATTTTAGTGACAATAATAGGAATAAATTTTAGCTCATCGTTAATAAATTATTTAAATAATGATAAAGAAACTCTAGAATTATCATTGCAATACATAAAGATTATTTTTGTTGGTTCGATATTTGTATTTCTTCTAATGTCTATCAACTCATCTTTAAGTGCTCAGGGAGATACAAAAAGCTATAGAAATGTGCTAATTTTTAGTTTTTTTTTAAACATAATTTTAAATCCAATTTTAATTTCTGGTAAAGTTTTATCTTTACAAATAACATCACCACTAGGAATAGAAGGAATTGCTTACGCTACAATTATTTCACAGTTTGTTGGAATATTTTATCTTTATATTAAATTAACAAAAACTAAAATTTATAAATACTTTAAATTAACTATTGTTCCGAATTTTTTAATAATAAGAAATATTTTATCACAAGGCATACCTGCATCAATAGGTATGATGATGATAGCTGTTGGTTCATATATATTAATTTATTTTGTTGGTTTCTTTGGTGTTGAAGCAATTGCAGGTTATACATCTGCTGGAAGATATGAACAATTATTCTTTTTACCACTTCTTGGTTTAAGTACAGCAACTGTTACTATTGTCGGACAAAATTTTGGCGCTAAACAATATGAGCGTGTTTTAGAAACATATAAAAAGGGGATTAAAGTAGGAATAATAGTTTTATCTATATTAGGATTAATAATATTCTTATCTTCAGAAATTGCGATGAATTTGTTTACTGATAATGAGAATGTAAAAAAATATGGATCAGATTATTTAAAAATATCAGCCTTAATGTTTCCTGCCTTTCCATTTTTTTTTATTGGTAATGCAACATTCCAAGGTTTAAAAAAAGCAATTATAGTCATGTACATGGCTATAATGAGGTTTGTCTTGATTCCTTTCATTATGATTTCAATAATTTTTTATCAAATTGGTGAAAATTATAATTTAATTTTCTTTACATTAGTAGGAATGCACTGGTCTATAGGATTATTATATTTTTACTATTGTAATAAAACATATAAAAGAATCTTAAATTAGTAATTCTATTGAGTTCCAGAAAGATTTGGAACAAAAAGCACATCATCATATATTTCTGACTCTAAAACATTATTTATCTTCTTGTATTTCACAATTATTTGTTTATTTTTTTGTATAATTGGAGAAATAATAATTCCCCCTTCATTTATTTGCAAAGCTATTTCTTTAGAAATTTCTGAAGTTGCAGCAGTAATAATAATTCTATCAAATGGTATTTGTTCTTTCCATCCAAGGTTACCATCAGCATATTTAGCAACTATATTTGAAATTTTTAATTCTTTAAAAACATTTTCAGATTTGAGTAATAAATTTTTTATTCTCTCTATCGTATAAACTCTTCTTACTAATTTAGATAAAATAGCACTTTGATAACCGCTCCCGGTACCAATTTCCAATACTTTGTGAGTAGCTTTAACTTCTAATAATTGAGTCATTTTTGCTACAATAAAAGGCTGACTAATAGTTTGATTATCACCAATAGGAAGAGCTAGATTATCATAAGCCTGATTTCTAAAATTTTCAGGTATAAATTTTTCTCTAGGAATTTTTTCTATAGCAGATAATATTTTCGAGTCTGAAATACCAGACTCTCTTAACTCTAAAATTAGTCGAATTTTCTTAACATCAAGCACTAAAAAAGAGTATCTTGATTATCAAAATATTTTTTTAATAC
>CAYQFB010000149.1:0-2648 GCA_964416705.1 uncultured Alphaproteobacteria bacterium | reverse complement strand
CTTACTAGTTATGATATTATTTTCTTTATCAATGGCAGTAATGGGAATCTTAGGTGAGCTATACGGGATAGCTGAATGGGTGATGTTTGTTGGATTTCTACTAATCTTTGGAATACATTTTTTCTTGTATAGAGTGGCTTTTAAAAACATCTAAAGTAATGTCAAATTTGAAGTCTAAAGCTAGCTTAGAGGAAGGTGCTAAAATTTTACTAGAAGACATGAATTATTGGCAGGATACCCCAATATGGAAAAAAATTCTATTGCTAAAGCTACCGAAAAATATTTTAAACTTTTAAACTAGAAGATGAAAGAAAAAATAAAAAATCTAGATGAAATTGCTGAAATTATTTCTTTTAAAAAATCACAAGGTAAAAGAATTGTTCTTTGTCATGGAGTTTTTGATCTTCTTCATATTGGACATATCAAACATTTCAAAGAAGCAAAAAATATGGGGGACATATTAGTTGTTTCAGTTACACCTGATCAATTTGTTAATAAAGGCCCAGGACGACCTGCATTTAATACATCACTTCGCTTAGAGGCCTTATCAGCTTTAGAATGTATTGATTTTGTGTTTGCTAATAAATGGAAAACTGCTCAAGAGACTATTAAGATAATCCAACCAAATATCTATTGTAAAGGACCTGATTATAAAGATCATTCCTCTGATTTAACTGGAAAGATTACAGATGAAGAAGCTGCTATTAAATTTGTTGGCGGCAAAATAATGTATACAGATGATATAACTTTTAGTTCAAGCAGTTTATTAAACAAATATGGTGATTTACATTCACAACAACATGAAGCATTTATTAGAGATATTGCAAAAAATAATAGTTTTGAATCTATCAATTTAAAACTTGATAGCCTGAAAAATCTAAAGGTACTTGTTATTGGTGAAACAATTATAGACCAGTATGTTTTTTGTGAAGCTCTAGGAAAATCTGGGAAAGAGCCTGTTTTAGTTGTACGTAATCTGGAGACTCAAGAATATTTAGGAGGTGCGCTAGCTATCGCACGTCATTTGTCTGACTTTTGTAATAATGTCTCATTATTAAGTTTTCTTGGTGAAGATAATGAATATAAATCTTTTATAAAGGAAAATATTGAAGAAAATATCCAACTTAATTTTTTGAACAAAAGTAACTCACCAACTATTGTTAAGCGAAGATTTGTGGATAGTATTGATAGAAAAAAAATATTGGGTGTTTATTCGATCAATGATAGTGCACTTAATAAAGAAGAAGAAGCTAAATTTTTAGAATCTTTTGATAAGCTTTCAAAAGAGCATGATTTAGTAATTGTTTCTGATTATGGTCATGGAATCATTACTCCTAAAATAGCAGACTATATTTCTAAAACAGATAAGTTTGTTAGTTTGAATGCACAGGTAAATGCAGCAAATATTGGAACTCATAGCGTTAGAAAATATCATGATATCAATTGTTTGATTATTAATGCAACTGAGCTTCATTATGAGATGCGGCAGCGTGATGGCGACTCAGAAAAACTTGCCCTCAAACTAAAAAAAATAATCAAAGCTAATTATATTACTGTTACTAAGGGAAAAGATGGAGCTTTTCTATTTAATGATAAAACAGTACCAGTAAATTGCCCTGGATTTGCAGTTGAAGTAGTGGATAAAATTGGTTCTGGGGATGCTTTATTAGCTTTATTATCAGTATGTCTTTACAGTAAAATTGATGATGATTTATCCCTATTTATTGGGTCCCTTGCAGCTGCACAGTCTGTAGAAACGATAGGCAACAGTAAGCCTGTCAATAAAGTGACACTTTTAAAAACAATTTCTCATTTATTAAAATAACATAATGAATATTTTGATTACTGGTGGTTGTGGCTATATTGGCACATTACTTACTCAGAAATTGCTTGAAGATGATCATTCTATAACCGTTGTTGATACTCAATGGTTTGGAAATTTTCTTACAAAACATCCTAGACTAAAGATTTTAAAAATAGACGTTAGAGAAACCGATCTCATTCCATTGGATGAAGTTGATGTTGTGATTCATCTGGCAAATATTGCAAATGACCCAAGTGTAGAATTAAACCCTAACTTATCTTGGGAAGTAAATGTTTTAGCTTCGCAACAATTAGCTGATAAATGTGTTAGAGCTGGCGTCAAACAATTTATATATGCTAGTTCAGGTAGCGTTTATGGAATAAAAGAAGAATATAATGTTACTGAAGATCTACCATTGGTTCCAATTTCTGTTTATAACAAAACTAAAATGGTCTCTGAGAGAATATTTCTAAGTTATAAAGAAGATATGCAGATACACTGTATTAGACCAGCAACAGTTTGTGGATTTTCACCAAGAATGCGTCTAGACATTAGTGTCAATATGCTCACTTTTCAGGCTTTAAAAAATAAAAAGATTACGGTCTTTGGAGGTAATCAGACTAGGCCAAATATAAATATAAAGGATATGGTGAGAGTCTATCAGCATTTTTTATCTAAAAGAAGCATACCATCTGGTTGCTATAACGCTGGATTTGAAAATATTTCAATTCTTGATATCGCAAAAACAGTTGTTTCAAAGGTTCCTGCAGAAATTATAGTAACTGAATCAAATGATCCTAGATCTTATCGGCAGAGTTCAGAAAAATTAATACAAACTGGATTT
>CAYQFB010000148.1:0-2651 GCA_964416705.1 uncultured Alphaproteobacteria bacterium | reverse complement strand
TGTCAATATTGGTTGCCTTAAGATTACTGTTTTCCCCAACAGAAATACCCTTATCAGAGATATTTTCAAAATAGCTGTTTGTAACCGTGACTTCCGATCCACTGACATCAATACCATCTCCTCCACTCTGAGAACCAATGTTTACAAATCTGCTGTTTTCTATAGTTCCACTAGAGAAATCCGAATCAAATCCATCTGACGTTGTGTTTTTAATTGTTACACTTTTCAGATCGAACTTGGATCTTACAATGTTCAGAGCATCTTCAGATCTATTACCAATAAAATTAACGTGATCCATTTTTATATCTGATTCGTAAAAATTAACTCCACCTGATAAAGCCCAGCCATTCTTATTGATTCCTGATGTGTTATTTATTTGGACATGAGACCATCGAGAAGGTTTTTCGCTATTTAAAATAACAATTCCCTGCCAAGGCTGTTTTTCCTTAAGAGAGCCTAATCCCTTGAATATAATAGGGAGTCCTCTGCTTCCCTTCATAGTGACGGGTCCATATGAAATAAGTCCAGTAGAAGGAGCAAAGCTAAGCTCTGTATTCCCACCAACTGTCAAAACTGTTTCCTTAGGAATTGTTATCCAGCTGTTAATATTCCACTTTCCTGGCTTAATATTTATTACGTTTTCTTTTTTATCATATTCAAGAAAAGTAAACCTTGCTAGCAATTTACTTATAGGTTCTTCGGGGATAATTAATTTCTTTAATACAGGGTGATAAGGGATGGATTTAATGATTCTTGATGAATTATCTTGACCTAATATATGGGCTGATATTTCTAGGTAATATTCTGTGTCTTTAGAAACTGCTCCAATTTCAAAAATACTTGAGACAGGAGTAGACCCCGATTTTGTTGAGGCTACTCTGAAAGGGTATTTATTAATAGAAGAGGATTTTAAAATTACGGGGTGGCGTCCATTATTATCAACTAATGTAATATTAGATACCATCACAGTCTCGGGTAAATAGTTTTCCAATTCTAAATACAAGTTCCCCCTGTTTTCAAAGGCATAAGCTCTTAAAATAAATTCATAGCGGTCACCATAATTTTCGACCTGGCGGCCTCTTTGCTGCATCCTATTAGCCAGCTCATCAAGGTTCAAACCTGAGTAAAAAGGATAATCGTTATGCAATATTTTCAACTGTTTCTCTTGAAATGGTTTTGCCCACGCCAAAAAACGTCCATTTTTAGTTTTCTCGACAATTCTTGCAATATTTCTTTTATAACTAGCTAATATAGATTCGTCATTTAAAATATCTGATGCTAAAGAATAACCTGCGGGGAAATGATTTCTGGATTCTTTAACCGTTGCATCATAAGCAATAGGCTCTAATTTTGTTGTTATGGGGTTGAAATATAACCGCAGGTTATGCCATTGAATTGTATGCCAAGCTCCCCATAGATCGCATAATGCAATGAAACGCCCCATTGTTTCAGGGTCAAATATCTCTGAGGCAGAAACTTCCCCCAATTGAAAGCTTCGCATGCGACCTCTTGCTAACTCTAATTGAGAAGACAATGTCTTCGAGCTTGAGATTCTTTTCTTCCTGAACGCCTGAATATCAACATTTTTATAATTTGCCAGTATGGGAAACAGACCATTTGAGCCATTCAACTCCTCATGATACAAGTATTCATTAAACTTCATAATAACGCCTTCTCTGCGCCCCTGAGATTCCAGTAGCTCTTTCGAGAAGTGTTCTTCGACTGCCATGAGACCGATGTTTTTACCATTTATAATAACTTCAGAAAAAAAATACCGGAGTGCTAATAACCCTTCTCGTCTCAGAGCTTCAAAAAAAAGCGTTTCGGATTCAAAATTTCTTGTAGCAGGACTTTGAATTGAAAAACGACGCATTCCAAATAGGTGGTCTTTTCCTTTCACATGAATTCTGAATGACCACTTGTCACCACGAAGATGATCGATACCATCTCCTTTTAACCGCATTTTGACTTTTACAGCGCGTTCTCCAATTCGTATTTTAGCAGGAACATAATCATTAAGGCCCTGTGTTAGCTGGCGTTCTGCTATCGCCTTATCTCGTATCTGCTGAATTTTTTGGAACTGATCAAATTTAATGTCAATGTGGAGTTGCGATACTTGTGGAGCTAAAAACCGTGCCTTAACCCAGTTAATCGGGGCTGAGATTACAGCTTTAATAGATTCTAAACTTTTCTTTTTTTTATGCGTTGCCTTAATTCCAATAACCTCAGCCAACTCAATAACCATCGGCTTTGGCGTGTTGCGATAAATAATGTAAGTGAAAAATGTTGTCCAAATAATAATAGACAACACACAGGCAAAAACAATGGTTCTGGTGGGATACTTTATGGGTATGAATTTAAACTTAAACCTTGAAAGAAAATTCTTTACTTTTACATAGCCAGAGCTTTTACTTTTTAAACCACTGCCTTTATTGGTAATTATCATCAAACACTGGGCATCTGGTTTTGATCAATAAAAGTCACACCAATTCCGGGAAATGACTTTTGCAAATTATCTACTAGAATTGACAAGTTATCGGGGTTTTCAACATCTATGAAATAAGTGGCTTCTACCCCTTCGTCTCTTACATCCATGCGACGAAGGTCTGAGACCAAAGTGTGATTACCAATTACTTGATTAAAACGGGTTA
>CAYQFB010000147.1:0-2671 GCA_964416705.1 uncultured Alphaproteobacteria bacterium | reverse complement strand
ACAGGAAGAAGAGTTGGCTTTAAAGCATGAGATAAAATTATTTTATATTTTGGTAGTCCTTTAGAACGAGCTGATCTTATGAAATTTGAATTTAAAACTTCCAACATAGAAGATCTGGTTAAACGTGCAATGCTTGCTAGATAACTAGTTGAGAGAGCTATTACTGGCATTATAACAAATTGAATTTTACCACCTTCCCATCCACCACCTGGTAGCCAGCCAAGATATAATGTAAATATAAGAACAAGTATTGGTGCCATTACAAAGTTAGGTAGCACTTGTGCAGATATAGAGAAACCCACTGCAAAATAATCTAAAAAAGTATTCTGTTTAATTGCAGCAATTATTCCTAAACTTATTCCAAATAAAACTGCAATAATAAATGACCAAGTTCCATATTTTAAAGTAACTGGAAAACCTTGAGCTATTATATCATTAACACTCCTATCTTTGTATCTGAAGGAAGGTCCAAAATCAAACTCAGTTACAATACCTTTAACATAATTAAACATTTGTTTATACATTGGTTGATCAAGTCCATACTTCGCATTAATATTTTTTAATACTTGATCAGGTAAAGGTCTTTCAGAAGTAAAGGGACCTCCGGGAGCACTGTACATTAATAAAAATGAAATAATTATAAGTATTAATATTGTTGGAATAGCTACTGATAATCTTTTTAGAGTAAATTTGATCATAAAAAAAAGCACCGAAAAAATTCGGTGCTTTAAAATATTTTAATTATTCTGCAACTTTGTAAAAATTACGACTATACCAATTTTGCTCAACATTACCATAAGGCCAACCTTTAAGCTGTGTATTTAACATGAAAACACCGGCATAATGATAAATAGGAATAACTGGCATTTCTGCTGCAAGTATTCTTTCAATAGTTGTATAGTTAGAACTTGCGTCATTTAATGTTTTGGCTTCAGTCATTAATTGATCAACATCAGCATTACTATACTTACCATCATTGTATCCAGACTGTGTAGTTAGAAGATCTAAAAAAGTTGAAGCCTCATTATAATCCCCACACCAAGCTCCTCTAGCAATTTCAAAATCTTGTTTACTACGAATATCTAGGAATGTTTTCCATTCCATATTTTCCATAGTAGCATTAATTCCAAGTTTTTGTTTCCACATTTGGGCCATAACTGTTGCAATTTTTTTATGACCTTCCGAGGTGTTATAAATCATCGTAAAAGATAAAGGATTATCTTTACCATAGCCTGCAGCTTCCATTAATTCTATTGCTTTAGAATCTCTTTCAGCTTGTGTCATTTTACCAAAAGCGACTTTAGGAACATCAAATCCTGCAGTAGCACCTGGGGTAAATGTGTAGGCTGGAATTTGTCCCGCTTGAAGAATATCCTCAGTTATAACATTTCTATCAATAGCATAAGCCATTGCTTTTCTTACTCTAACATCTTGAAATGCCTCAATTCCACTATCACTTAAGTTAAAAGTATAATAATAGTTACATAATCTTGGGAAAGAAGTTGCTTCTTCCGGATATTCCGCTTTTAATTTTTTAAATTGTCCTGAAGGAACTGGTCCTTTGTCTAATTCTCCAGCTAAATATCTAGTTAAACCTTGATTTTCATCAGGAATTACTAGAGCTACCACTTTTTCCAATATAGTGTTTTCATTATTCCAATATAATGGATTTCTTTCTCTTACTAAGCGCTCATTAATAACATGTTCTGTTAATACATAAGCACCATTTGAAACCATATTTCCCGGCTTAGTCCAATCAGAACCATATTTTTCAATAGTAGCTTGATGAGTTGGGAATGTGGTAGCATGGGTGGTCATAGCTGCAAAATAAGGTAGTGAAGCAGTTAACTCAACTTGAAATGTATAATCATCTAAAGCTTTAACTCCTAAATCACTAGGTGGAACATCTCCACTAATTGCTTCTCCACCATTCTTTATAGACATAATATCCATAAACCATGAATAAGGAGAGGCAGTAGCTGGATCTACAGCTCTTTGCCAAGCATAAACAAAATCTTGTGCTGTCACAGCATCACCATTTGACCATTTTGCATTTTTTCTTAAATTAAATGTATAAACATCTTTTGAATCATTAGCGGACCAACTTTCAGCTACACCAGGAACTAAATTTCCATCAGCATCTTGATTTAAAAGACCTTCAAATAAATCTCTTATAATATCTGATCCACTTACATCCTCAACTATTTGAGGATCAATCGAACTATGCTCATCTAAAGCCCAATATGTAAATGTTTGATCTGCCGCTAAAGTTTCTCCCGTTATAGGATGTTTAGCAGCAAAAACATTAGTCGCAAAAGTAAGACTTAAGAATAAAGCAAAAAATATTGAAATAATTTTTTTCATATTTCCTCCTAAAGAATATAAATTACCCATAATATAATTAATATAAAACGCAATTATTCATTTATTATTTAAAAAAACCGCGTAAATGCTAATGAAATTTAAGTTTTATCTGTAACAAATTTATAAAAATTCAAAAATATGACTAAGAAACATTATCTACTTCTTCTATTAATAAGTTTTTTATTTGGAAGTGCTTATCCAGCTCAGAAATTAATTTTTAATGAAAGTGTACCACCTATATTAATGGGAAGTTTAAGAATGCTAATTGTTTTTATTTGCTTAATTCCATTTTGGAGATTTAAAATTC
>CAYQFB010000146.1:0-2679 GCA_964416705.1 uncultured Alphaproteobacteria bacterium | reverse complement strand
AAACCAAACTGCTATCTAGTCCTTCTGGTTCTAAAAAAATCTGATGGTTGCTTTTATCAGGAAATCTTACAACCTTGTCTTCGATTGATGGACAATACCTAGCGCCCATAGACTTTATTTCCCCTGAATACATAGGGGACATTTCAAGGTTGTCTGAGATAATTTTGTGAGTTATTTTGTTTGTGTGGGTTATAAAACAAGATACTTGAGGCGTGTGGATAATATTGTTGATAAAAGAGAATGGCACAGGAATTTTATCAGGCATCTGCTCTTCTAAGTTATTGAAATTTATAGATTTTTTAAGTATTCTGGGCGGTGTACCTGTTTTAAGCCTCCCTATTGAAAACTTTAGATTTTCAATTTTTTTTGCCAAAGAAATTGATGGTTTATCCCCAACTCTTCCTGCATTAGTGCTTTTATCTCCTACTCTTATTACCCCTCTCAAAAAAGTACCTGTGGTAAGAATCACTGAATCACAGTTAATTTTTTCTCTGTCATGTAACTCAACACCTGTTACTTGCTTATTATTAATGAGTATGTCCTCTACAGATCCCTCAATTATATCAAGATTCTTTTGTTTTTTAACAATTTCTAATATTGCTTTTTTATATAAACCTCTGTCTGCCTGAGCTCTTGGGCCCCTTACAGCTGCGCCCCTGCTCTCATTAAGCATTCTAAACTGAATTCCGCCTTGGTCTATAGCGCGCGCCATAACACCATCAAGAGCATCTATTTCTTTAACTAAGTGGCCTTTTCCAAGCCCGCCTATTGCGGGATTGCAGGACATTTCACCAATTTTATCGATTTTATGTGTTACTAGCGCTACACTTACGCCTATTCTAGCAGAAGCACATGCAGCCTCAACCCCAGCATGTCCACCACCTATAACAACCACCGAATATTTTTTGTTTTTTTTCACGTGAAATTATTTTCCAATACAAAAATCTCTAAATATTATATCTAATATTTTTTCTATATCAAACTTTTGGTTTATTTCTAGGGATAAATCTAAAGCCAACCTAACCTGAAAAGCAACAATATCTTGGTTTTGATTAAAGTTTATAGATTTTAGTATTTTTAACACCTGATTCATAATGTTAATATGTCTTTCACGTGAAAGAACAGGTGTGTTTTTTGTTTTTTTTATAGTTTTTTTATAAATATCTTTAAGAAGCAAATTGACACCTTCTCCTGTAATTGAAGATATATTGTAATGTGTTATTTTTTTATTTATTTTTCTTCTTTTGTCTGACTTTGATTTTATAAAGAGCTTGTTTTGAACTTTGTTATATTTATTTTTTTCATTTTTTTCTAAAAAAACAAGACTGAGGTCTGCTTTTTTAATAATTTCTTTTGTTTTTTGAATTCCTATTTTTTCTATTTTGTTTTTGTGTTTCCTTAAGCCCGCAGTATCAATAAAGGTAAACTTAAACCCCTTTATATCAATTGAAGAGGTAATGGAGTCTGTTGTGGTCCCAGGAATGTCTGTAACAATAGATACGTCATTTTTCGAAATAAAGTTAATAAAAGAAGATTTTCCAGTATTTGGTTTGCCAACAATTGCTATTTTTATTCCATCTCTTATTGGTTTAGAAAGCTCAGCATTTTTTAATTCAATCTGTATTTTTTTTATTATGTTCTTATTTTGTTCTTTTATTTTGTACAATATTCCTTTAGGAAGATCTTCATCAGAGAAATCAATTATTGCCTCTAAGTTGGCCAAAACTAACGTAAGATTATTATTAATTTTTTTTATAAATTGGCTTAATCCGCCAGAAAGATTCTTTATTGCAACCTCTCTCTGCTTATCTGTTTCGGCATTAATTATATCTGATATACTCTCAGTTTTTACCAGATCTATCTTATTGTTTAGCAGGGCTCTTTTTGTAAACTCACCCGGTTCTGCAAGCCTTAACCCAAGTTTTTCAAAAGTTTTTGAAATTTTACTAATTACAGCAAATCCTCCGTGGCAATTAATCTCAACAACGTCTTCACCAGTAAACGACCTTGGTGCTTTGTAATACAACGCTACTACTTGGTCAATTGAAACTCCTTTATAATTTAAAAACAAAACATTTGTTTTATTTGTTTTTATTTCTTTTATAGAGGATATTTTTTTAAGAACCTTAATAGCATCTTTTCCCGAAATCCTTATTATAGCAATCGCAGATTTTCCTGGGACGGTAGAAAGAGCATAAATAGTATCATTATATTTAGACATTTTTGGCCAATAAACCTATTGGTCCTTTTAGTCCATAATTTCAATGATTTATTTTTATATTAAGTTCTAACTACTTTTTGTTCCCATGCTTTGAAAAAATTCATTGTTAGTTTTGGTGTCTTTCATTTTTTCGAGCAGAAATTCCATAGCTTCTGTTGGTCCCATTGGGGCTAATATCTTTCTTAAAATAAATATTTTTCCTAATTCGTCTTTATCTAATAATAGTTCTTCTTTTCTTGTTCCGGATTTTCCAATATCAAAAGCAGGGTAGGTTCTTTTTTGGCTTAATTTTCTATCAAGCATCATTTCGCTGTTTCCTGTTCCTTTAAATTCTTCGAAAATTACCTCATCCATTCTGCTTCCGGTTTCTATTAAGGCTGTTGCAATTATTGTTAAAGAGCCACCTTTTTCGACATTTCTAGCTGCACCAAAAAATCTTTTAGGTCTCTGTAGTGCGT
>CAYQFB010000145.1:0-2690 GCA_964416705.1 uncultured Alphaproteobacteria bacterium | reverse complement strand
TTTTATTGGATGTGCACGTCCATCAATAGCCGATCCTTTTCTTCCAAAAAAAATTAAAGAGGGAAGGATTCAAGATATTCGTGAGTGTATTGGTTGTAATATATGCATCACAGGTGATATGACAATGTCTATAAGTCGTTGTACTCAAAACCCTACCTTTATGGAAGAGTGGAGAAAGGGTTGGCATCCTGAAAAAATTGAATCAAAGGGTTCATCATCAAAAGTTTTAATTATTGGATCAGGTCCTGCAGGATTAGAGGCAGCACTTGCCTGTTCTAACAGAGGTTATGAAGTTACACTTACAGAAAGCTTAGATGTAATTGGTGGAAGAGTAACAAAAGAGAGAAAGCTACCTGGCCTGTCAGCATGGGGTAGAGTTGCAGATTATAGAGAATATCAATTATCACAAAAATCTAATGTTGAAACTTATTTACAATCTGCATTGGATGCTAACCAGATATTAGAATTTGGTTTTGAAAATGTTTGTATAGCAACAGGATCTACATGGAGAGCTGATGGAGTTTCTAGACAACATGTTATTCCAATACCTAACGACTCAAAAATGAAATTTTTTACACCTGATGATATCATGGAAGATAAATTACCTAGCGGTAAGGTAATTCTTTATGATGATGATCATTATTATATGGGAGGAGTTATTGCAGAATTATTAATTCAACAAGGGTGTGAGGTTACTTTTGTAACACCATGCGCCTTTGTTTCTGAGTGGTCTAAAAATACATTAGAACAGGGAGAAATACAAAAAAGATTAATTGAGATGGGTGTTACACTTGAACTCAACAAAGGTGTGATCAGAATTGATTCCTCTGGTGTTACAACAAACTGTATTTATTCTCAAAAGGAAGAAAAATTGGAAGCTGAATCAGTTGTAATAGTAGCCTCAAGAAAACCTAATGATCAATTATATGAAGAGTTAAAAGACAAAAAAAATGAATGGCAAGATTTTGGATTACAAACAGTAAAATTAATTGGTGATGCTAATGCCCCTGGCCCAATAGCATGGGCAACGTATGCAGGTCATAGATATGCGCGCGAACTAGATACAAAGGATATAGGTGACGCTGTTCCTTTTAGGAGAGAAATAACTAATTTATCTTCTAATTAACAAAATTTTTCCTTATTAATAATTTTTTTGTTTATAAAATTAACTCTTTGTGTTTATGTTTTAATATTCAAAAAAATTTGTAATTAGAAATCATGGAAATAAATAATAAAGTAAATGCTATTCATGTAAAAAATGTAACTAAAATTTACAAAACAGCAAATTCAGAAACTCGTGCTCTAAAAAATGCAAATTTAACAATTTTTGATAATGAATTTTTTACTCTTCTTGGACCATCAGGGTGTGGTAAAACTACTCTTTTACGCTTAATTGCTGGTTTTGAAGATATCACCGAAGGATCAATTAATTTATTTGATGAAGAAATTGTAAATTTACCTCCTAATAAGAGATCTGTGAACACTGTTTTTCAACAATATGCCCTATTTCCACATTTAGATGTTTTTGAAAATGTAGCTTTTGGTCTTCGCCGATTAAATAAAGATAAAAACTTTGTTGATAAAAGAACACTTGAAGTTTTAGCATTGGTACAAATGCAAGATTATGGAAAACGTAAACCAAATCAATTATCTGGAGGTCAGCAACAAAGAGTTGCCTTAGCAAGAGCTCTTGCCCCATCACCTAAAGTTTTGCTTTTAGATGAACCTTTATCAGCTTTAGATTTAAAATTAAGACAAGCAATGAGGTATGAGCTTAAAACACTACAAAGAGAAACGGGTATTACTTTTGTTTTTGTTACACATGATCAAGAGGAAGCATTAACAATGTCTGATAGAATTGCCGTAATTAATGAGGGAGAAATTCAACAAATTGGAGAACCTGAGGAAATTTATGAGAGCCCAAATAATAAATTTGTTGCTAATTTTATTGGAGAAGCAAATCTTCTTACAGGTACATGTGAAAGAAATGGCGAGAATGGTTTGTGTAAATTAGATGTAGGGCAAGAAGTACCAATGTTTATACCCAATCATATTAATAAAGGGGAGAAAGTTACTGTTTTTATTCGTCCAGAAAGAATTAAAATAAAAAAATCTGATAAAGAAAAAAGTAATTGCACAATCTCTCAGTTCACCTATTTAGGAAATGCTGCTTCTATTTTACTAAATTCAAATAATAAATCCATTAATGTAAACTTACCAATCGAAGATGTTAAAAATTTTAAAAATGGTGATTTTGTTGAAGTTGTTTTTCCTTCTAACAGCGCTCAAGTAATTGATTAATGAATATTCAAGGAGAAAATAAAACTCAAAATAGAATTTTATCTCTGCTCCCTTTATGGATTGTGATTGGAATTTTTATGATTGGACCTCTTTTGGTAATGGCAGCAGTATCTCTAATGGAATCAAATGTTTATGGAGGAGTTCATTTTAAATTTAGCTTAAGTGGATATCGACAGATATTATTTGATACAAATCTTTTTGATGAAATTGAATTTAACCCAGCTTATATAATAATTATTGCGCGTTCATTTGTTTTAGCGCTAGCAGCTACTTTTTTATCTTTATTAATTGGTTTTCCAGCTGCTTATTATATTTCTAGACAATCCAATAGAGTTAAAAATATTTTAATTTTCTTAGTTACAATTCCTTTTTGGACTAATTTATTAATC
>CAYQFB010000144.1:0-2700 GCA_964416705.1 uncultured Alphaproteobacteria bacterium | reverse complement strand
ACGGGCTCGTGATCTATGTGATGAGCACGCATCCGATGGCGTGGGTTTCTGCGCTGCGCGAGACCAGCGTTATCATTGCCGTCCTGATCGGTGCATTTTTCCTCAAGGAGCAGCATCTGGTCTTCCGACTCACGACCGCCGGTGTTGTGGTTATTGGGATAGTAATAATGACTCTGTCGTTGTGAACAAGCTGCTTTGGAGCTATCTCCAAAGCATCAATTTCTTTTAGTCCTTGAAATAAGAATTAGGGCCTGATTCAAGCGGTTAACAAAGTACAGACTTTAGATGACTTTCAGTATGCTGTCTTGGCCCGAACTTATGTTTCGTGATTGGCGGTTTCACTTGTGTTTTCAGTGACCATCAGAAACAATACGCCTTCTCTGGCCTAGTCTTTTTGTTAAATTCTTATTATGCCCTACAAGATCTTTTCCACGATCGTGCTTTTCAGCCTAGCGATCATTCTCCCGGTATCGCCGGTATGGTCGCAGCAACAGGCTAAGTTAAAAAAATCTATTGATGTCTTTGGAATTCCAGTCAAGGCGGAATCGTGTGTATCGAACAAGAAATTACTTCACGTTGCACATGTATTAGCCGAATACCTAGACAACAACAACAATGGGAAGGTTGATAACAAAAACGTTGTCAAGCAGTTAAAAAAAAGAAAGGGTGGATGCGTCAGCATATACTGTGGCGATGATGGATATGACCCCTGTATGTGGCTTTTCAACGATGAAATCTTCCCTGAAGGATCGAGAAAGGGTCGGCGTGACGCGACCATTGAGGAAGTGCTGCATCTAGTTACTCAGACTGGCTATGCTTATGCCTACCCCAAACAATTTGGTGAAAAGAAAGGAACAACGATTGCAAAAGCAATGGATAAAGCGCGAGGGGGCTACAAAGGCCCTGGCCAACCAGTAAAAAAATATCCGGCTGGCGCTTGGTACACCTACGACGACCGAACCTGTGATTATGCCTGTATGGTTACAGAATATTTCTATTGGGGCTTAACATCGATCCTGGGCGGGCAGTCATACTCGGGTCGGTACAATGAGATCAAGCATGAGTGGCAGTTAAACACCAAAGCAAAAGTTAAACGCAAAGATAAAGCCTTGTACCGTCTGTTAACGACCAGAAAATATAAACTCCCCAAGAGATTGCCAGACGGTAAGTACAAGGGGATTAAGTTAAAGATCAAGACGCGGTAGTAGTCTCTTGGGTGCGTCTTTTTGAGGTTCTACAACCTCGTTGCGGAATTTTTTTCAAACTGCCTCACCTTGCTTGCCTACAAGGATTCCTAGAGTTTCGCCGGAGCCATCAGAATAGACATTTGTTTTGATACTGGACTTCTCATGAATTTTTGAAAACTTTTATAGAATGCTTTAGGCGTAACACCAAAGTTTTTCTGAAAAGACTTCTGCCAACCATAGTTCACCTTTCCTTTTTTTTCTCCAAGCCTGCTCAAGCTCGGCAAGATCTCTATAGTAGTTTATAAAAACCTGGCGGTTCGACTTCCGCTTATGGGCCAAATAAGCCATTGCCCATTGGCCTCCGTGATACTCAAAGGAATCATTACGCACCCGGGCTTGCTTCTGGCTAATATATTTTTCAAGCCTCGCCCCTTTCTTAGCAGCCGCACGCGCTTTATCCAGGGCGCCTCGCATTTCGGTTTCGTAATCTACATAGCCTTTTTTGCCGCCAATATTCGCAGCAAAGTAACTGGCCGCGCCTTCCACTAACCAGTACGGGCCTTCTACTCCGACCCCTCGCTCATGATTTGGGTACCGATACTTCGGCCACCCAAATTGTTTACGACTTTCGAATTTCTTAGCCAAACCCCCTTGGTGGCAGTGGAAATACTCATGAATCGCAACTAACGCCTGTTGATCGGCAGAATCCGATGAGTGGCGATCCCACCAGTCCTCCCCCAGTACAATCTGGCAGGGAATTTGAAGACGTCTACCCATATCGGCACTAGCATCTCGAGATGAAGAAGATTTCTTGAAATCACTAGGACACTTTTTCCAAGTATCGTTTTTAATCTGGCAATGCTTTTTCCCCACAACCAGTAGATTAGATTTCTTGGTGTGAAACATATGGATGTGAGTTGCCGTTGGAGGCCTAGCGGAGAGAAATTTCTGCGCTTGCCGGATGTACTGACTTACCCTGACTCGGTCAGCAGCATTCACACCGGAATACTTGTGGAATAAAAGTTTTCCATTAACCGCTTTTTTAAAGTCATATTTCGAAACATCTGCAGCAATCGCAGTGGATGAAATCAGTAAAATCGACATAAGCCAAAACCAGGTGAGCAGCCTAACAAGGTTATATGAAACCATGGTTTTAAACGTAATCACCAATGGTATCTAACTCCCTCAAACCGACGCCTACCCTGACTGGTGACTTATGAACAGGCCATAACAACAAAGACCAAAGGAAGTCTGGGTTTATTTCTACCGCTCACGAGGATTTACTTCTCGTTTGACACAGAGAATAATCCAAACCGGCCTTAATACGGGCATTGCCAATATTACTTTTAACTTCTTTAAAATTCCAGTTCCATGACCGTCGTCACGGGGCATCCTCATCGAAGTGAACAAGGCCCGCCTGACTAAAATCTGGAGTAGCAAATGAGTAGTTTTCCCAAAAAAGCAAATGTCGTCATTATCGGTATCGGCGGCATCGTCGGCTCGTCCGTCGCCC
>CAYQFB010000143.1:0-2705 GCA_964416705.1 uncultured Alphaproteobacteria bacterium | reverse complement strand
TACTTGTAAAAGAAGCTGGCGGTAAAATAACAGAACCAGATGGAAAAAAATGGACAACTAATTCAAGAGATATAGTTGTTTCAAACTCATTAATTCATAATAAATTGACAGAAAATCTAACTTTACTTTAATATATATTTCACTATAAGACCGTACAAATGAAAAAAAATATACATCCCGATTACCATGAGATAAATGTTGTAATGACCGACGGATCTACATTTAAGACAAAATCTACCTGGGGTAAAGAAAACGATACACTAAAGTTGGATATTGACCCAAAATCACATCCAGCTTGGACTGGTGGAAAAGCAAATTTAAATGAAGCTGAGGGACAAGTAGCAAGATTTCAGAAACGCTTTAAAGGTGTAAAAATATCCAAATAGTTATTTAAAATATTTTTCAGCTTCGTTTATCGAACTTTCTTTTAAACCAATTTCCTCTTGAGCTCTTTTAATTTCTTCCTGAAGTTCAAAAATATATTGTTTTAAATGATCTATACTTAAATCCTCTAAATTAAGGCTTTTTATAGTCTTTTCTTTTTCATTAATTTCTAAAAAATCTGTCATAAGCAATTATTTTATATTAAATTGATAGGAATATATTTATAAGAGTTTTTTTTTTATAAAAGGATAAAATATGAAATTACCACTAATGCCAAAAGCAACAGCAATATGGCTTATAGATAATACTTCACTTAGTTTTGATCAAATATCTGAATTTTGTGGACTTCATGAATTAGAAGTTCAAGGGATAGCAGATGGCGAAGTTGCTGTGGGTATGCGTGGTTATGATCCAATTGATAATAAACAATTAACAAAAGAAGAAATATTAAGATGTGAAAGTGATCCTAAAGCTAGATTAAATTTAATTTCTTCAGATGTAATTGAATCTCTTCCTCCAAGAAAAAAAGATTCTAAATATACGCCATTATCATTGAGGCAAGAAAAGCCATATGCAATATTTTGGTTAATTAAGAGATATCCTGATGAATTAAGTAGCTCACAAATTGCAAAACTAACAGGATCAACTAAAAATACAGTTGAAGCAATTCGTAATGGTACTTTTAGAGAAGCAATACTTGAAGCAAAAAGTCCAATGGACACAGGCCTTTGCACATTTCAAGATCTTGAAAAAGCACTTAACCGTGCTAAAAACAAAAAAGATAGAGAAGAGGCTAAAGCAAAATCATTAACTGAAACTGAACCTAGTTAAACTTTGCTTTCAACAAATAATTTAAATAAAACAACATCAAAAAAATCCAAAAAGTTGTCATAAAAATAAAAAAGAGGAATAAACGATTGATATCAATTAGACCAAGAGAACTTCCTGAATAATAAGTTAATGGGCCTAAAAATGCACTAAGTAATAGAGCTATTAATTTATATTTTGATAAAAAAACAAATACTTCATCAAATAAAGTCGCAAAACTCGGCCATAGAACAAGCATCCATATAGGCAACTTTCCAAAATATAAAGATGACTCAAAATTATATATTTTAAAATTTACTAAGATTGAGTCAAATAAATATCCAACAACTGAAATTGAAAATACTATAAACGTAAATTTACTTTTGTTTTGTGAATTTATGAAAACTAAAAATAAAAAAATTAAACCACAAATTAAACCAGGGAAAAAACTTTTATACAAAATTTCACCAAAAACACACATTAACCAGGTTAATTGATAACCAGAGAGCATAAAAAAAATTTTACTTTGCTCATTTAATAATAAGAAAATGAGATACATCAGTTGACTTACTTATGAAGCCTGTTTCACAATAAGCCAAATAAAACTCCCACATTCTTTTAAATCTATAATTAAATCCTAGTTTAACAAGATCATTCCATGAACTTTGAAATTGTGTATTCCAGAGATTAAGAGTTTTAGCATATGATAATCCAAAACTTTTTATTTCTTTAAAATCAAGACCTACTTTGTTATTGATTTCTACAAGTTCTTTTTTAGTTGGAAGCATGCCACCTGGAAAAATATACTGTTGAATAAAATCTGGTTCATTTTGATAATCTAAAGATCTTTTCTCATCTATCGTAATGATTTGCAGCGCTGCTTTCCCAGAATTTATTAAAGAGTTACTAACAATATCAAAATATTTTTCCCAATACTTTTTCCCTACAGCCTCAAACATTTCTATAGATGCTATATTTGAGTATTGACTATCAATATCTCTATAATCCTTAAATTTAATTGATACTTTTTCTCCCAAACCCTCTTTTTGAATTTTATTTGAAGCATATTCATATTGCGCCTTGGATATAGTGATTGCAT
This sequence comes from uncultured Alphaproteobacteria bacterium, assembly GCA_964416705.1. GTDB lineage: Bacteria > Pseudomonadota > Alphaproteobacteria > HIMB59 > CACPNW01. The sequence continues at coordinate 415 of CAYQFB010000143.1, read as the reverse complement.
CAATTTTGGATTTGAAGTTTTTTGCAGCATATGAAGAAAATCCACCCCATCCACATCCAATTTCAAGAACTTTAGAATTCTCATTTAAATTCAGTGATTCTGCTATTTTGTGATATTTGTTTAATTGGGCATCAAATAAATTTTGATTTTCTTTTTCAAAATATGCTGAAGAGTATGTCATACTTCTATCTAGCCACTTAGTATAAAAATTATTACCTAGATCATAATGGTACTCAATATTTTTTTTACTTTGAGATTTTGTGTTTTCATTAAGAAAATGTTTAAATTTAGAATAAATGTTAAAAAAAATATTTGATTTTAAATTTTCTAAGAAATGATTTTCATTTCTAAATGCTAGCAATAATAAATTAGTTAAATTAGAAGAACTAAAATCACCGTCCATATATGACTCTGC
>CAYQFB010000142.1:0-2716 GCA_964416705.1 uncultured Alphaproteobacteria bacterium | reverse complement strand
GCAATCATTTTTAGAGGCCTTAATTCTGTTGATTTAGAATTTTTTATTAGATCTTCTAAATTATTATCGTTAGTCGAATTCATTAAAAAACCAACTGAGCCATAATTAATACCAAAAAATGGCTTATTAAGATCATTGAAGTCATGAAGAGATTTTAATAGAATTCCATCTCCACCAATTGGAATAATTATATCAGCTAATTCAGGTTCATTTTGAGAATATAAACTTATATATTCTTCTTTAGCATTTATTGCTTCTTTAGAATTAGAGGATGTAAAATGAAATTTCATTATCCGCCTGTTTCATTCATATGTCTATTAATATAAGGTTTTACTTCTGAGTTAATAATAAAATCATGACTTTTAGGTTTAACACTCAATGCAAATCTTATTTTATCCTTTATATAATTATCACCTCTATCAGTTCTTAATATTTCTCTAAAATCAATAAAATCATTTTGACCGAGACACATATATAATTTTCCGGTGCTAGATATTCTAACTCTATTGCATGAAGCGCAAAAATTATTAGATAGGGGAGTTATAAAACCAATTTTTATATTTAATTTATCACCTTTATAATAATTAGATGGCCCACTAGTCCTGTAATCAGATTTATTAAAATTATACATATTGTTTAATTCACTATATATTTTGTCTAGACTAACAAACTGCATGTGTCTTGGCATATCAGTGTCGCTCATTGGCATAACTTCAATAAATGTTAGATCTAATAACTTACTATTTGCCCAATTAATAAGATCTATAATTTGATCCTCATTAAAATTTTTAAAAATTACTGTATTGATTTTAACCTTAATATTATTTTTTATAGCTTCATCTATGCCTTCTAGAACATTATCTAAATTTCCAAATCGAGTAATCTCTTTATACTTTTCTTTTACAATTGTATCTAATGATACATTTATTCTATTAATCCCATTTTTTTTTAAATCTTTAGCAAATTTTTTTAATAAGCTACCATTAGTAGTAATAGTTATCTCTTTAAGATTTGTGTAAGATTTTTTCTTATTTAAATTTTCAATTAGATGTATTATGTTTTTTCTTACAAGCGGTTCACCACCAGTTAATCTTATTTTTTCTACTCCTAACTCAATAAAATTATCACAAAGCCTTTCAATTTCCTCAAGACTCAAAACTTCATTTTTTGGTAAAAACTTCATTTTTTCTTTCATGCAATATACACATCTTAAATCACATCTGTCCGTAACAGAGACCCTCAAATAATTTATTTTTCTGAGAAATTGATCAACTAGTTTCATTAATATTAATTATTTCAATATTGATTTCAGAAAGATTAATTGTTTTTTTTCCAACATTTTCGAAATTAACAGTAATCAAGTTGTTAATAGAGGATTGAATTTGACCAATACCCCATTCATTTTTCTTATTAGGATTAATAACATATATTCCAGGCGTAAAAAGGCTAGAATTATTTTCCATTATAAATACTCTTATGTTTTACTATTTAGATTAATTTAATCTTTTTTCAGCTTTTTCATGCATCTCTTGTGCTTCTAGGCTTAAAGTTGCAACAGGACGAGCTTCAAGTCTTTTTAAACCTATGGGCTCTCCAGTTTCTTCACAATATCCGTAGTTTCCATCTTCTATCCTTCTCAGTGCTGCATCGATTTTATTAATTAATTTTCTTTCTCTATCTCTTGTTCTTAATTCAAACGTTCTATCAATTTCTTCTGAAGCTCTATCAGTCATATCAGGTTTTGCTTCATTTTCTGTTTGAAGATTATTAAGAGTTTGTGAGGACTCTTTTAAAAGTTCACTTTTCCAATTTTCTAGTTTCTGCCTAAAATATTCTTTCATCTTAGCATTCATGAACTTTTCTTTTTGGGAAGGTTTGTATGTTTTTGATATTTTTGTCATAAATTAAAACTCGAATGGATTTACCAAAAGAATTAGATAATTCAAGATTAATATTTTTAAAAAAAAATGTATATATTTCAATATATTATATTATTTTTATCAAAAGAACAAAAATAGAACTTTTAAAATTAGAACAAAACATGTACAAAAATCATGATTTGCAAGAATCACAATAAAAAACTACCAAATGATGGAGAAAACAATGTCTCAAGCTAAATTAAAAGTAATAGAGAATAATACAATGGATAAAGAAAACAGAACTAAATCTTTAGAGGCTGCTGTTAGTCTAATTGAAAAAAACTATGGAAAAGGTTCAATTATGAAACTTGGTTCAAAAACCAACGTTGACATTGAGTCTATCTCAACAGGTTCACTTGGTTTAGATATTGCCTTGGGTATAGGAGGTGTGCCAAAAGGCAGGATAGTTGAAATTTATGGGCCAGAAAGTTCAGGGAAAACAACACTAGCGACTCATATTGTTGCTGAGTCTCAAAAAAATGGTGGTAATTGCGCATTGATGCTGAGCATGCTCTAGACCCTGCATATGCCAAAAAATTAGGAGTTAATCTTGAGGAATTGCTAATATCTCAACCTGACACTGGGGAACAAGGATTAGAGATTGCTGATTCTCTTATAAAATCAGGAGGAATTGATGTTTTGGTTATTGATTCTGTTGCCGCACTAGTTCCAAGAGCTGAATTAGAAGGTGATATGGGGGATTCATTGCCTGGTTTACAAGCAAGATTAATGAGTCAAGCATTAAGAAAACTTACAAGTTCTATAGCTCAATCAAATACATTAGTTGTTTTTATTAA
>CAYQFB010000141.1:0-2730 GCA_964416705.1 uncultured Alphaproteobacteria bacterium | reverse complement strand
TTGAAAAAAATCTCTTAAACACAGGACTTAATAACAAATGTTAATCTTTACTTAAAGGTTAAAAGTGTACAATTAATTAATTTTATATAAAAAAGTTTATCAAACTTACAATTATCTATTAATTAAATAAAATTTAACTATATTTCGTTTATGGCAGAAATAATTCCTATACACCAAAACAAAGAAGATTTTAATGACTACATAAAAAATTTATCAGAATTATGCAAAGAAGATTTAACTTCAATTAATACCTTAATAATAGAAAAATTAGAAAGTTCTGTGCCTTTAATTCAAGAGATTGGTAAATATCTTATTTTATCAGGAGGTAAAAGATTAAGGCCACTCTTAACAACTTCTTGCTTTCATATTTTAAATAGTGACTCAACTAATAAGTTAAACCATATAGGATTAGCAGCTGCAGTTGAATTTATACATGCCGCAACACTACTTCATGACGATGTTGTTGACTTAAGCAAAGATAGAAGGGGTAATCTCACAGCAAATGAAGTCTGGGGTAATAAAACAAGTGTTTTAGTTGGTGATTTTCTTTTTAGTCGATCGTTTCAATTAATGACAAAATACGGAACAATGGAAACTTTAAAAATTTTATCTGATACTAGTGTTGTTATTTCTGAAGGTGAAGTTTTAGAAATAAGTAATGATAAAAACTTAGAAATGAACGAGGATACCTATTTTCAAGTGATTAATGGAAAAACTGCTTCACTATTCAGCGCAGCATGTCAAGTTGGTGGATTAAGTGGAGGAGCAAAAGAAAATCAGTGCCAAGCATTAAAATCTTTTGGGACAAATTTTGGTATGGCCTTTCAATTAATTGATGATGCAATAGATTATTCATCAAACTTAAAAAAAATGGGTAAAAATATTGGTGATGACTTTAAAGAAGGCAAAATTACTTTACCAATTATACTTGCATATGGAAGATCAAATAAAAAAGAAAAGGATTTTTTGCAAAAAGTAATTGAAAAACCAGATGGGAATAAAAATAATTTTATTTTAGTTAAAGAATTATTAATAAAATATAATTGTATAGAAGATACATTAATTAGAGCCAATCATTTTGCTGGAGTTGCTATAGACTCATTAAGTATATTTCCTGATAACAAATATAAAAAAACTCTAATCAAATTAATAAAAACGAGTATAAAAAGGTTTAACTGATTCTTAATATTTCTCGTAAGATTTAACTTCTATAATTTGTGAGCCAAATTTTTTATTAATTTCTAGTTTGACTTCAGATCTTTTATCATTAGTAAAATATACTGATCTTGCAAGATCAATAAACTTTTGATCAAAAATTTTATTTCGCTCACAATCTCGAATATCATCTTCAATTACCCATAATCTAGTATTAATAGCGATTAAGGAATCTAAGTGTGGCTGAATATCATTCCTGTTAATGTGATCATCCAAGGTTTTATTCAATAGTAATAATTCATCTTTCACTAATGCAAGTTTTTCATCATCTTTAATATTAATATTTTTAATGTGTAAGATTGCAATCTTATCTACTAATTCGCCTAATGAAACAGGTGTATTAATAATCATTGATTTCTTGTATATATATCTTCGTAACGCTTAATATCACTTTCATCTAATTTATCACCAAACCACATTTCAATTACTATTAAGTTCTCTGATTCTAAATTAGTAAGTCTATGTTTAGATCCTCTAGGAATAAAGATATTATCATTTTCTTTTAAACTATGAGTTTTGTCATCTATGATAACCTCAGCAATACCACTAGCAATTAACCAATGCTCAGATCGATGCTCATGGCTTTGTAATGAAAGTTTCCCTCCTGGATGTACTATAATTTTTTTTACTGTATATTTTTCACCTTCATCAATAATTTCAAAGGAACCCCAAGGCTTATTTACAACACTTTTCATTATGAAAGTGTAATATATATTATATAAATAAAATCAAAATGATAAAAATAGCTCCTTCAATTCTAGCTGCTGATTTAATGAATATGAAAGAAGAAATTCAGTTAGTTGATAATTATGGTGCAGAATATATCCATATTGATGTTATGGATGGTCATTATGTTGAAAATATAGCTTTTGGACCTAATATTGTAAAATCACTAAGGCCTGTAACTAAAAAAATACTTGATGTGCATTTAATGATTACTCCAGTTTCAAAATATATAGATGCTTTTATTAAGGCAGGTGCTGATATTGTCAGTTTTCATCCAGATGCAGATAAAAATAGTAAAGATATTATTAAACAAATTAAGTCTAATGATTGCAAAGTAGGTATCGCAGTTCATCCAAAAATAAATATTAGTGATATTGAAATATTTTTAGATTACATTGATTCTGTTATTGTAATGACTGTTATTCCTGGATTTGGTGGACAAAAATTTATGCATTCTGAAGTTAATAAAATTATTGAATTAAATAATATTAAAAAACAAAAAAATCTTAAGTTTGAAATTGAAGTTGATGGAGGTATAAATCATGAAACTGGCAAAATCTGCAGAGATAAAAACGCTAATGTATTAGTAGCTGGTTCTTATATTTTTTCTAGTGGAAAAGAAAATTATAAAAAAATGATTAACTCTTTAAGATAATGGATTGGGATAAATTAAAATCTTTTTATGAAATTGCAATTTCAAAAAGTATTTCAAAAGCAAGTGCTAAGTTAAATATTAGCCAATCAGCTCTTAGTAGAAAAATTCAAGACTTAGAGTATGATTTAAAAACT
>CAYQFB010000140.1:2267-2755 GCA_964416705.1 uncultured Alphaproteobacteria bacterium | reverse complement strand
TCTACATCTACATCTTCAGATGTGTCTTCAAGTGATGAAACCACAAGTACTGAATCAACCTCAACCTCAGATTCAATAGAACCAGGTTCGCAAGAAGATTTAATTGTTAATGTAGGTGATAGAGTATTTTTTAATTACGATAGTGCAGAATTAGACACAGATGCTAAAGAACTACTTCAAGATCAAGTTGCTTGGCTTAAGCAATATTCTGATGTTTCAGTAATCATTGAAGGTCACTGCGATGAAAGAGGAACAAGAGAATATAACCTGGCATTAGGAGAGAAAAGAGCTCAGTCAGTTAAAAATTATTTAATAAATTTGGGAATTTCTGCTGATAGAGTGTCAACAATATCTTATGGAAAAGAAAGACCTGCCGTAGTAGGATCTAGTGATGGCGCTTGGGCTCAAAACAGAAGGTCAGTAACAATAGTAAATTAGATTATTTTCCCATAATGGCGCTATATTTTTATAGCGCCTTATTTTTGTCT
>CAYQFB010000140.1:0-2257 GCA_964416705.1 uncultured Alphaproteobacteria bacterium | reverse complement strand
AATATCTTTTACCCTTAATATTTTTTACCTTTGTTAATTTAAATTTTTATTCATTACGAGCTGAAGAATCACTCACTATTAAACAACAACTCGATCGTATCGTGCAAGAAGTAAGTGATTTAAACAAGGCTGTTTTTAATAAATCATTTGATAGAAATGATTTGAATTTAACAAATAATCCAGATGATACAGAAAGATTTACTTCGATTGATATTAGAATGTATGATTTAGAAAGAGATATAAAAAATCTGACTCTTCAATTTGAGGAAATTATATTTAAATTGGATGATTTTTCTAATTATATCCAAAAACTTGAAAATGAGATGAATTTAAATTTAGAAGAAATTAAGAATAAATCAGAGATTTACAATATTGAGTCTAGTAAAAAAGAAAAATCAATAACATTAGAAGTACAAGAAGAAAACACATTAGGAAAACTAGTTATATCTGAAGATACCAAAGAAATTTCAAATAATGAGGAAAAAACTTCAGAAGAAAAAATAACAAATAAAGATAAAGAATTAAATAATTTGCTACCAGAAGAGCAACTACAATTTGCATTGGATCAAATGATGAAAAAAAACTATGATAAATCTAAGATTTTTCTTGAAGAATTTATTCAAAATTTTCCAGAAAATCAACTTTCTGGATCAGCACATTTTTGGTTAGGAAAAATTTATCTATTTGAGTCAAATTATAGAAAAGCAGCTATAGTATTCGGAGAAGGTGTTCAGAATTTTCCTCAAAGTATAAAGGCAGCTGAAATGTATTATGAGTTATCCAAATCTCTCAAAGAAATGAATAGATTTTCTGAAGCATGTAAGACATTATCTATATTAAGTCAAAAATATAAAGGAAACAAATTTTCAAAAGATCCTGAAAGAATAAAAGATACTCTGGAATGTGAAGATGAAAATTAATGTTATTAAATGAGATTAATTTTTTTTCCTATCTAAATAATTTAAAATGTTTTGAAAAATATCCACATGTTGCTGTTGGTGTGTCTGGCGGACCAGATAGTATTGCTCTTGTTTATATTATCAATAAATGGATCAAATCAAAACAAGGTAAATTATCAGCCCTAATATTTGATCATAGGATTAGAAGTAATTCAGAGCAAGAGTCTTACAAGGTAAGAGATATATTAATAGATTTAAATATAAGTGCTAGAATTTTAAAAACAAAAAAAAATAAACCAATAAAAAAGAATATGGCACAGGCAAGAAACAATAGGTTTGAAGGATTAATTACTTTTTGTAGCAATAATAATATCCATCATCTTTTTTTAGGTCATCATTTTGATGATAATTTGGAAACGTATTTAATTAGAAAAATAAATGGAAGCAATTTTGAAGGTTTAGGGTCAATGGAAGAAATTACTTATTTTAAAAAGATCCAAATTTTAAGACCTTTTATTAAAATAAACAAAAATTCAATACTTAGTTTTAATAAAAAAAATAAATTAGTTTTTATAAATGATCCATCAAATAAAGATGTAAATTATACAAGAGTAAAAGTAAGAAATTTTTTACAAAATAATAAATATAAAAAATCAATTAAATATGATTTTATAAATTTGAAAAAAGAAATGCCTTATTATAGAAATATGGTATGGAAATGTTTAATGGATACTTTAGCTGAAGTTAAACCTAAGAGAATTAAAATTAACAGAAATAAGCTTTTAATATTTGATGATCTTATAATTGAAAAAATTATTTTGCTTTGTTTAAAATTTTTTTCAGATCAAAAATATAAATCAAGAAGTTCAAAAATTAATCTTTTTATTAGCGAAATGAAAAAATCTAGTTTTAAAATATTTAATTTAACCGGTGTATATATAAAAAAAAACCAAGGTTTGCTTACTTTTTATCAAAAATAGGGCAAAAACTATTGTGTTTTTAGTTTTAATTCCTATGTAATAGTATCGAATGAAAAATTTCAGTAAAAACATAATTTTATGGGTTGTTATAGGAATGCTGTTAATTGCTCTTTTTAATTTATTTCAAAACAGTTCTTCAACTAATCAATCTCAAGAAATATCTTTTTCTGACTTTCTTATAGCTGCAGATAATGGAAACATTTCAGAGGTAAAAATAGTTGGAAATAATGTTTCGGGTTTCTTTGAAGATGGAAGATCATTCTCAACATATTCACCTAATTATCCTCATTTAGTCGATAAATTAAATCAATCTGGGGTAAAAATAGTTGCTGAACCATCTGATAGATCTATGCATCCGATTTTAAGTGTTTTACTATC
>CAYQFB010000139.1:0-2755 GCA_964416705.1 uncultured Alphaproteobacteria bacterium | reverse complement strand
ATTTATGTTCTGTTTTTAACTTATTAGTTTGCAGATCTTTGAGAATTAATAAAATTAAACTTGCTTTGATTAATCCACCAAGTATCAAATCCAAGAGAATATTTAGGCTTTTTCTTAGGTTGATCAAACATATCCCAATATAATACTCTATATGCCGAAATATGCCACTGAGGAATGACATAATAATTCCACAGTAATATTCTGTCTAGTGCTCTGGTAATGGTTATTAAATCTTCCCTATCTTTTGCGTTGATAAGTTTTTCTATAAGACTATCGATGACATCATTTTTGATTCCAATGACATTACGTGAACCATTTGTATCTGCTGCATCAGACCCCCAAAAATTTCTTTGTTCATTGCCAGGAGATAAACTTTGAGAAAAAGTAAATACGATCATATCAAAATCAAAACTCTCAATTCTTTTTTGATATTGTGAACTGTCAATTGTTCTTAATGATGCATTAATCCCAAGTTTTTCTAGGTTATCAATAAATGGTAATACAATTCTCTCAAAAGCAGGAGAAACCAATAAAATTTCAAACTCAAATGCCTCACCTTTTGAATTTTCTAGTTTACCATCTTTTAAAATCCATCCAGCATCTTTTAATAACTTTGTAGCTTCTTGTAATTGACTTCTTATAAAGCCCGAACCATCTGTTAGAGGATTCTTATATTGAGCGTTAAAAACTTCATTAGGAAGTACATCCATATATGCGTTTAAATAAGCAAGTTCTGCTTTTGATGGTAGTCCAGTAGATGATAGTTCTGAGTTTTCAAAAAAGCTATCAGTTCTTTTATATGCACCATAAAATAAATTTTTGTTAGTCCACTCAAAATCAAAAGCATAAGATAATGCTTTTCTAACTCTTTTATCTTTAAAAATATCTTTACGTGTATTGAATGCAAAAGCTTGCATTCCTTGAGGATTCTCATGAGATATTAGTTCTTTTTTAATCAATCCTTCTTCTACTGCATTTATATCATAACCAGTTGCCCATTCTTTAGAAGTATTTTCTGAAAAGAAATCTATCTCACCTGATTTAAAGGCCTCTCTTTCTACACCTCTATCTTTATAATAATCGTACCTTATAGTCCCAATATTATCTTTACCAACTTTAATTGGAACAACATTGTTTTTAAAAGCCCAGTAATCTTCGTTAAGTTCATAGGTAATTGATCTACCTGCATCAAAAGATTTAATTTTATAAGGACCACTTCCAATTGGAATATTAAGAGTTGTTTCTTCAAAATTTTTATCTTCCCAATAATGTTGTGGCAATACTGGAAGCTGACCAACAATTAATGGTAATTCTTTATTAGTATTTGTAGAAAATATAAACTTAACTTTCTTTTCTGAGACTTTAACAACTTCACTTACATCACCATAATAATATTTATAAAATGGATGCCCTTTTTCCATTAAGGTATTAAATGTCCACACAACATCATTACTAGATATTTTTTTTCCGTCGTGCCACACTGCCTCATCTCTTAATGTAAATGCTACCCAAGAGCGATCCTCTGGCCACTCTATTTGTTTTGCTAAAAGTCCGTATTCTGTGAAAGCTTCATCACTAGAGCCTACAGTTAAGCTTTCATATAGAAATCCAATACCTGCAGCAGATGTTCCTTTTAGTGTAAAAGGATTAAATGTATCGTAGCTTCCAATTGAACTTCTGACAATATTACCACCTTTAACTGCAGAGTTGCTCACATATTCTACACTTAAAAAATCTTCATTATATTTTGGCTCTCCGTGCATGGCGATTGCATGGGATATATTGGTATTTGCCATAATGTTATATGAGAAAATCAAAAGAAATATTGAGATGCACGCAATTAAAGTTTTCATAATGTTAATATAATTAATTTATTTAAAAATTAAATTAATTTTCTTCGTTTATTAGAGAAATTAACTCAGAGTGAAGTTTTTCGTTTGCTGAAGCTATAACACTTCCTTGGGAATCGGTGGTTATTTCATTTCCAAATTTATCTGTAATCTTCCCCCCAGCTCCCTCTATTACATTTACTAGAGCCATATAGTCGTGTACTTTTAAAGTATCTTCAATAACAATATCTATGAATCCTGAAGCTACCATGCCATACATGTAGCAATCACCACCATATCGAAAATATCTTACTTTATGTGTAATGTTATCTACAGCATTTCTCAGATGTGGCTCATCAAAATATAATCCGGAAGTAAAAAGATAAGCATCTTCAATTTTTGTTATATTAGATGTTTTTACAGGCTGTTGATTAATAGTTGAATGCTGATTTTTGGCCCCAACCCATCTTTCATCATGAGCAGGACAATTAATGATACCAATAATTGGTTTTTTATTTTGTGTTAAAGATATTAAATTGCCAAAATCTTTATGTCCCGCAATATAACTTCTAGTACCATCAATAGGATCTATAACCCAAATAAATTCGGCATCTGGATTAATGCTATCAAACTCTTCTCCTAAGATGCCGTGATCGGGATACTCTTTTTCTATCATGGATCGAATTTTTAATTCAGTATTTTTATCTGCAATTGTAACTGGGCTTTCATCACTCTTATTATCAATATCTAAGGATGTTCTAAAATATTGCATTGAAGTAATGCTTGCTGCATCAGCAAGTGTGTTAGCAAAGTTTATATATTCCTGATAGGAATTATTCATTGTTCGATTTAAGGAAGAGGAGCTGGATTATCAGATTGCTCTCTTAAAAATAATACTAAGTTAGCTCTATCTTGAACTTTTTTTA
>CAYQFB010000138.1:0-2765 GCA_964416705.1 uncultured Alphaproteobacteria bacterium | reverse complement strand
GGTCTTTTAGGATCATCTTTTTTTTCTTTAATTGTAACTTTTGTATGAATTGTATCCCCTATAAAGACAGGATTTGGAAAACGTAATCTTTCAAAACCGTATGTAAAAGCTCTTTTGTTAACTACTGAAGCTGTTAATGCTATACCAATTGAAAAAGTACAACTGAATTGAGCTATTCTCTGACCAAATGGACCCTTTTTAGCAAATTCAGCATCAACGTGATGAGGGTAAAAATCTCCTGAGTGCATTGCATGCATTACGATATCAGTTTCTGTAATAGTTCTTGCCGCAGTAGTTCTAGAAGCGCCTATTTCATAATCTTCAAAAAATTGTTCTATTTCTACCATTTTTATTGAATTCAGTTTTTTCTAGTAATAAAGTAACATAATTTTAAATATGAATAAAGATTTTAAATATAAAAATACAGTTGGAATAGAGTCTACTTATCCTAAGGATATGCCAGAAGATCATAGTAATATACCTGTTTGGAATTCTGAAAATTGGTTTTATGAAGACGTTATTATTGATCATAAGATTAGATCTCTTAGAAGAACCATTTCTGAGGGAGAGGCTATGCAGTTTAATGGTATGGTTTTGGATATGCATCCCTATGTTGGAGATGAACATTTTGCCAAAAATGAAGGTTTGTTTAAAAAAAGATTAGTTGCTGGAGCAATGGTCTTTTCTTATGGATTAGGACTAGTGGCTACAAATTGTGTAAACTCTTTTAGTTATGGTTATGATCGCTTAAGATTTATTAAACCAGTATTCATTGGTGATACCATTTATACCATCAGAAAAAATATGGAAAAGAAACCTAAATATGAAAAAATGGGATTAGTCAGAACAAGCTATGAAGTATTTAAAGGAGAGGGTGAGATTGTTCTCTACTGTGAGCATCTCCATTCTGTACTCTATAAAAAACCTGAAGATTTTAAAGATCAATTTGAAAAAAAATGATTACATTAAAGGGTATGACCTGGGATCATTCAAGGGGATACGATCCAATGATTGCAACAAGTAAAGTTTTTTCCAAAAAACATAATAATAAAATTTTTATTGAATGGGATAAAAGATCGCTACAGGCATTTGCTGATAGACCAATAGAGCAAATGGTAGAGGAATATGATTTAATGGTAATTGACTATCCTCACGTTGGAGAAGTTTCTGCTAAAGGCCTATTACAGAATTTTGATGTTGAAAAATATAATGATGATTTAGAATTATTAAAAAAACAATCAGTAGGTTTTTCCCATCAAAGCTATAATATAGATGGACATCAGTGGGCATTAGCCTTGGATGCTGCAACTCAAGTGAGCTGCTTTAGGAGTGATTTAATTACTTCACTTCCAAAATCTTGGGATGAACTTGTTGTGCTTGCACAAAATAAAAGAGTTATCTGGCCATTGAAACCAGTGCATGCAATTAGCAGTTTTTATAGTATCTACAATAATATAACTAAGGAATTCAAACCAAAAGAAAAAAATTTTGTTCAAAAAGATTTTGGAGTTCAAACCTTAAAAATGATGAAACATATATCAAAGTATTTAATTGATGAATGTTTTAGTATGGACCCAATAAGGACTGCTGAAATATTATCTGAAACTGATGATTTTTTCTACTCACCCTATACATATGGTTTTTCTAACTATTCAAGAGCAGGATATAGAAAAAATTTATTAACTTATGGAAATGTAATTGATTTATCTAATAAAGGCCCACACGGAACTCATTTAGGAGGTACGGGAATTGCTATATCAAATATAAGTAAGCACAAAGAATTAGCTTTAGAATATAGTTATTGGATAGCTGGGTCAGATTGTCAGCAAACTATTTTTTACACTAATGGAGGGCAGCCAGGAAATTCTGATGCGTGGGAAAATGATATTATAAATTTTGAGACTAATAATTTTTTTAAAAATACTAGATTAACACTTGATCAAGCATGGATAAGACCTAGACATAATGGATATATGAAATTTCAAGATGAAAGTGGAAATATTATAAATGAATATTTACAATCAAATGTAAGCGAAATCAAACTTATAGAAAAACTTAAATTAATGTACACAGAAAGTTTTGAGGAATAATATGTCAAGACCACTTGAAGGATTAATAGTGCTTGAATTTAGTCAATTTTTATCAGGACCATATGCTGGGCTTCGACTATCTGATCTCGGTGCAAGAGTTATAAAAATAGAAAGACCTGAGGTAGGAGATCTTTGCAGAACATTATATATAAGTGATACTGACCTTGAGGGGGATAGTACGTTGTTCCACGCAATTAACCGAAATAAAGAAAGTTTTTCTGCAAATTTAAAAGATTCTAAAGATATTGAGTTGGTTAAAAAATTAATTGCTAAAGCTGATATAATTACGCAAAATTTTAGACCAGGGGTTATTAAAAAAATTGGTCTTGATTATGAAAACGTCAAAAAAATTAATCCTCAAATTGTGTATGGCTCAATATCTGGTTATGGCTCTGAGGGTCCGTGGAAGGATTTACCTGGTCAAGATTTATTAGCCCAATCGAGAACTGGTCTTGTCTGGTTAAACGGGAATGGTGGAGAAGCACCAACTCCAATGGGTCTTGCTGTAGCTGATATGTTAGCAGGTCATTCATTAGTTGAAGGTATCTTAGCTGGCGTCATAAAAAGATTTCGAACAAATGAAGGCTGTCACATCGAAACAAGCTTAGTTGAAGCATTGTTAGATTTTCAATTTGAAGTGTTAACAACATATTTTAATGATGGAAATAGAAAGCC
>CAYQFB010000137.1:0-2775 GCA_964416705.1 uncultured Alphaproteobacteria bacterium | reverse complement strand
TATTAGGGGGAGAAGCTGCCCATGGAATGATCGCAATGTCTCCTAGAGCTTTAAACAGGTTGGAAAATTTCTCACCTGAATGGCCAATTCCAAAAGTATTTAGAATAGCTAATAATAAAAAAATAATAAAAGGTATATTTGAGGGTAGTACAATAAACACTCCTTCAATGATATGTGTAGAAGACGCACTTGATGGATTGAACTGGGCTGAAGAAAATGGTGGATTGGATTTTTTACTTAATACTTCAAAGAATTCATTTAATATAATTTATAATTGGATTCAAAAAAATGATTGGGTAACATTTTTATCAAATAATCATAGTAAAGAATATTTATCTAATACTGGAATTACATTTAAAATTTGTGAAGATTGGTATTTAACTAAAAATGAAGAAAATCAAAGATCAATTGTTAAAGATATATGTAAAATGCTTTCTGAAGAAAGTGTTGCTTATGACATAAACGGTTATGCAAAGGCACCGGCATCATTTAGGGTATGGGCTGGCGGAACAGTAGAGCCAAATAACATCCAGTTGTTATTGCCTTGGTTTGAATGGGCTTATATAAAGGTTAAAGAATCTAATGCCTAATGTTCTTATCTCTGATGCGATGGATAGCATTGCTGAAAAAATACTTATAACAAATAATATTCAAGTAGATGTGAAAACAGACTTTTCTGTTGATGAACTTATTGAAAAGATCCCACTATATGATGGGTTGATTGTAAGATCAGCAACAAAAGTAACAAAAGAAATTATAAATAATGCTAAAAATTTAAAAATTATTGGCAGAGCTGGGGCGGGGGTTGATAATATTGACTTGGTATCAGCTAAAGAAAAAAATATTGTAGTGATGAATACACCTGGTGGGAATACTAATGCAACTGCAGAACACACACTGACATTACTTCTTTCTCTATCAAGAAATATTTCAAAGGCTGATACTACTACTCATAAAGGTGAGTGGGCTAAAAAAAAATTAAAAGGTAATGAAATAAAAGGAAAGACAATAGGAATTATTGGTTTTGGAAATGTTGGTAAAAGATTTTCAGAAATGTGTTACGCTCTTGGGCTTAAAGTTTTAATTGTTTCAAAATCTTTCAATAATATCAAAGCTGAATATCCTGAATATTATTCTTCTGACTTAAATACAGTTTTAAAAGAGGCTGATATAATAAGTTTTCATTGTAAGCCTAATTCTGATGGATCTTCAATAATTAATGCAAAAGAATTAAGTGTGATGAAAACAAATGCTTTAATTATTAATACTGCTAGAGGTAATCTTGTTTCTGAAATTGATTTGTGTAAGGCTATTAAAGAAAAAAAAATTGGTGGAGCTGCTCTTGATGTTTTTAAAACTGAGCCTGCAATAAATAATGATCTTTTTGGTCTGGAAAATATTTTATTAACACCACACATTGCAGCTTCTACAAGTGAAGCTCAAATTATTGTAGCTGAAATGGTAGCTAATCAGTTCGTTGATTATTTTTTAAATAATAAAGTTATTAACGCAGTTATTTAATAAAAAGTTCAGTTAAACTTTCCATATATCCTGTAGGATTTGAAAGTATATTTCCATCCAATATATTTGCTTGATCTAATATAATTTGAGAAACTCTTTTATGATCAAAAACATTGAGATTTTGAGATATTTTTATAATCATAGGGTGGTCTGCATTTATTTCTAAGATTTTTTTTGAATCTGGTGTTTTCTGATTATGCATTTTCATTAGTTTTTCCATATTTATATCCATCCCAGATTCTTCAGCAACTAATAGCACAGGGCTTTTAGTTAATCTTTCTGAAATTATTACATCAGATATGTTATCCTTAAGTTCATTCTTTAATAAAGCTACTAAATCATTGATTTTATTATCTATTATTTTATTATCTTCATTTTTATCTTTATTATTTTTTTCACTAAATTTTGATAGGTCAACCTTACCTTTGGTAATTGATTTAAACTCAAAATCTTTATATTTTCTAATGTTTTGTAGCCAAAATTCATCCACTGCATCTGTCATAAATAATACAGGAATTTTTTTATCTACAAAAACTTCTAATTGTGGAGAATTTTTAATGTGTTCTTTATCTGTATTAGAAAAATAATAAATTTCTTTTTGATTTTTTGCCATATTTTTTACATAACTATCTAAAGATATTGAATCATTATTTAATGAATTTTCAAATCTTAATAAGCTTAGTATTTTTTCATGGTGATCATTAAATTCATATAGACCTTCTTTAATTACTGCTCCAAAATTTTTCCAAAAATCTAAAAATTTTGCATTATTTTTTTTTGCAATAGTACTTATTTCATTTAAAACTTTATTTGTAATTCCTTTTTTTATCTTTTCAATTATGGGATTATTTTGAAGCATTTCTCTACTTATATTTAATGATATATCTTGAGAGTCTACAATTCCTGGAACAAAGCGAAGCCAGTTTGGCATTATCTCATCACATTCATCCGTAATAAAAACTTTTTGCACATATAATTTTATTTTATTTTTTCTCTCAGAATTAAACAAATCCATTGGCTGATTAGTAGGGATATATAGAAGAGCTTTGTAATTAATTACCCCCTCAGCATTATAATGAATTGTTTTTAATGGTTCATCGAAGTTGAAAGATATATTGTTATAAAACTGTTTGTAGTCTTCCTCTTTGATATCTTTTTTATCTTTTAGCCAGAGAGGATCTCCTTCATTTATTTTTTCCTCTTTTTCTTTTGTATTATCTAAGTCATCTAATAATATTGGAAAAGGAATGTAAT
>CAYQFB010000136.1:0-2777 GCA_964416705.1 uncultured Alphaproteobacteria bacterium | reverse complement strand
TTTGAGCAAGCATATATAAAAAAAACTGATATTAAGAATAAATATTTAATCATTATTTAGTTTTACCTCGTTAGTTTTATTAATTTTAAATTCAACATTATTAATTTGAGAATTCATACTACAGTTCAATAAAGTTAATATTATGACAAAAAAAATAATATTTTCAAATAAAATACGAAAAAAATTAATAATTTTCATATGTATAATAAGGTTGATTAGATAAGTTTTTATCTAATCCAGGACAAAAAGAAGAATAATTTTTATTTATTAACTCAAAATAATATTGAATTGGGTATTCACTTTTTAATAATTTATATGGGATAATTGTTGAAATAGATTTTAAATTTATATTTATTTGTTTTCGTAACCATTTTTTAGTTTGATTAACTTGCCTGTAATTTAGATATAAATTTAAATTTTTTGATAAATTCAATTTATCAATTAATAATAACAAGCCTTTATTATTTTTAAAAGTTTTATGTCTGATAAAAAATTTTTGATTATTTTTAGTTTTTAAAAAATTTATGTGAATTTGTTTTTTTATTTTTTTTAATTTAAAATTATTTATTTTTTTTTGCATTAAATCTATATCTTCTTTAATTGCAGGTAATCTATCATCCCATCTACCCCTCAACCAACTTTGTGGACCATATGTTAAATCTGCTAAATAATGTTTTTTAGATATATTTGATAAAATTGACCAATCTACATAACATATCTTATATAATTTTAGTGCTGTTAAGCCTAATTTATAATCTTTTTCTTTGAGAAATAATTCCCAATAGCAAGCAGATTTAATTTTATTTGAAAAAAATTTACCCAAACCTACTAAGATTTGTATATCTATTTCCAATCTTTTGAATTCATATCCTTTTTTGTTTCTATATATTTTTTTTGCAGATTTAAGATAATGTTGTGATTTTTTTGCATATTCAAAAAACCAATTAGACATTGTAATTGGAGAATATTTGTTAATTGTTTTTTTTTTAAAAATACAATTAGCCAATTCTATTGGTGACATAATTAAATTGGGATCTTGACTTGTTGACATACCAAATCTGCTTGGTTTGTGTAAATCATAACTATAAGGAAGATGAGGGGATTTATTTACAATGCTCATATTTTCATACATCTCAGGCCAATACGAGTTATTTGAAGCTGACACTCCGTGAACTAAAGTAAAAAAAGGTAATATTTTGCTAGCAAAGGATAAAGATTGAACTAAATGATCTGATGCTTTGCCAAAATTTTTTTTGAAATATCTTGTATAATTATCATCATTCGTTTCATAATTATATACGCATCTTCCCCAAATTTTATAAGTATATATATACTTCTGCCAATCATATTTTGTTCTTAATTTTTTATCAGAGTAATTAAATCTTCCATTCTTTATTCCTGTACCCATTCTCCCTTTAAATGATAATGGTTCACAAAGTTCTACGCCTAAAGAATTGCAAAAAGTAGAATGTTGACCATAACCTCTAGCTAAGTCAGAATCTCCCCAAATTAATATTCTTTGCGTACCTGGCCAAATTCTAAATAAAATACCGTATTTCCTTTTATTTGTTAGTAAATCTCCGTAACTGTAACGTAAAAATTTTCTTTCGCCTTCGCTAAAAATCCATTTATTATCAACTTTTCTTTTAGGAGGCATTTCCTGCTTTCTAATTGATGATTGGTGATATGGTAAGCCCATGTGTTCAGCTATATATTTAGGAGAAACTGTAACATTTGGTGTTACATTTAAAGCAAGATTAATTAACTTGTTATCTATACCTTTGGCATGGAGATCTAAATTTATATATCTTTTTATTTTTTTTATAGCATCAAAATAAGTTTCCCAAAATTCATAATTTCTTTCTAGTATACCACATTCGACATGAACTCTCAGAGTTACACCACTTATACCTGGACATTTTTTAAGAATAGCTTCTAAGGAATCTCTGCAGTATTCTGAATAATTTTTAGGAATATTTTTAATTTGGTAATTTGCATTTGGCACTTCTTTAAAATCATATCTCTGCGTCCATAATGCTAATTGAAAATTTAGACCTCTTTTTGATGATTCGTCACTTATAAATTTCAGCATATTTAAATTTCTATCTCTATTTATTTTGTTAATACCTTCTGCATAAATTTTATATCCTTTAGGTTTTACTAAAAAAGGATACGCTAAATAAAAATATACATCTTTAATAAATTCATTGCCGTATGGATAATTATATTGCATTCCTAAAGTAAAAGTAAATCTATTATAACGATTAGTTATGAGCATATCTAAATATTCACTCCACATTTTTTTATTATAAAACCATTTAAGATCCTCAACGTCACTTTCAAAGCATTTTGAAATACTTCTAATTTTTGTTTTTGGAGTTTCAATAGTTTTATAAAATATATTTTTTAAATTTATTTTTTTTACAGTTTGATATTCAAATCTATCAGCTATTTCAGTAATCGCATAAATTAATCCCCTACAATCGTAACCATATATAATAATTTTACTAAAATCTTTTTGAATTGGATTTATTGAAAAACTTTCTTCGATATCATTTTTGATATATTTTTTTTTATATTTTTCTATACTCTCAGAATTATAATCAATTAAAATACATTCAACATGATTGTCACTTTGTAATTGAGTGTTTTTTATCTTTCTTTTTAAAAATTTTATTGCCCATTGCAATTGCGTTTTATTTATTTTTGATGATATTTTTAAAGAATTAATTTTTATTTTAACTGCTTTCATTATAATTTATTTTCATCATCACTTC
>CAYQFB010000135.1:0-2805 GCA_964416705.1 uncultured Alphaproteobacteria bacterium | reverse complement strand
TTTCAAAACATATTCTTTCTTTTGAAAAGGCCTCAATCGAACACGGTGGTGACGGCGCTTTTTATGTTTTTTTAAGAAAAAATAAAAATTAAATTTGCTCTAACCTAAAAACCTTTCCGTCAAAATGAATATACATTTTATAAGGTAAGATCTCTTCTGTTTTTTTTTCAAAAATTATTTTTTCAAATTTGTTTCTTTTATGATCTGCCCACAAATTAGAATAGTTTGAAATCTCAATTGTTGTTTGTTTTTTATTTTCATTAGGCCTTGCCGTCATTGTATACAACCTTCTGCCATCAACAACTAAAGCGCTTTTTTCACCCATCATTATTTTTTGAAATGATGTTAGTGGGTCGTTTGTGTATTGAACATCAAAAATGTTGAGCCTTATTTTTTCTTCTTCAACCGGGTCTTGTTTAAGTGAAATTAATTTGCTTTCATTAAAGGCTAGCTCCATATTTTTGGCTGTTTTTTTAGTTTGCCAAAAGTGTTTATATTTTTGTGGTATTAATTCGTTGTTATAGATTTGCCCTTCAGAAAAATATTCACCCTTAAAACTATATATAGCGGACAACAAACCCTTACTTTTGAGGCCCAGCTTGTTCAAGTATTTATCTTCGTCTATTTTAATTTGCCAATTTAATTCACCTATTTTTATACCCCCAACCTTAACGACATAGCTTTTGTTAATGTTTTCTCCCAAAAGGGGCCCACAAACAAGAAACAAAAAAACAAAACTATTTAAAAATAACTTCATAAAATTTTAACTTACTAGAATTAAAAGGAACATTAAACTCTGCTAGTAGCTCCGCCCGATTTTCATTTAACAAATATTTGATATCTCCATGATTGCCGATTAAATAAAAGTCTTTTTGTTGTGCTTGGTTTAATGGAGAGCTCATTTGAAAATGATTTGTTATTATTTCACCGTCCTTATACGGCATATATATATTGTTAGGATGCTCTTTTGTTGCGTATGATATATTAGAAAAAATTATTCGATCACTAATAACAAGGTCTTTGTCGCCTGCTGTTTCTAAAACATCTTTAACAAAATCATCTACCCCCCTAATTCTATCAAACATTTTATTATCAGAAGAAATTAAAATAGAAACAAATAAAAAAACGGCAACTATATAGTTAGTAGCAAAATTAATTATTATTAAACTTTGCTTTTTTTCTGCCACAAGCCTGAAGAACAAAACAAATAAAGAAATTAGAGCTGGCGCTGCCCAATTTGCATTAGCCCTTACAAGAAATCCTTCAATCAAAATAATTATAATAATTGGTAATGAAAAAATTAATAAAAACTTATTTTCAAAATCTAAACGAAAAGACTTAAATATATAAAAAAAAGATAAGAATAAAAAAGGCCCCACCATAAAAATTTGTGAAAGTAAGAACTTTAAGGGCTCACCAAAATTAAGATTAAGATTTTTTAAATTTGCATTATCTGAGGTATGAGAAAATGTTACCCATCCGTTATTAATATTCCAAAAGATATTAGGCAACAAAATCAACACAAAAACCAAAGCAACAACCACCCACCCAAGAGCACGACTTTTTAAAGATATTAACGTTTTTTTATCAGTAAAAATTAGTATTAAAAAACTTAACAAAAAGTAAACAGCAGCATATTTAGCTAGAAACGCCAAGCCTAAAAACACCCCTAATAAAAAAAAACTTATCAGCGAACCGCCCGTTCTTATCTCCAGGAGCTTTGTCATAGCCAATATCCAAAACAAAAGAAGTAAAAGATCTGTAGAAATTAAAAATGATGAAACGCTTGCAGCTGGAATTAATAAAAAACTAAAAGAGCAAATAATAGAGCTGTTTTTTGACAAACATAGTTGTAAACAAAGTCTATAAACAGCAAAGAATATTAAAAAGTAAATCAGAAGAGGAAACATTTTCAGTGAAAAAAAAGAATCTCCAAATAGTCCAACATATCCTGACAAAAACCAAGCAAGAAGAGGGGGTTTAGAAAAATACCCGAGATCTAAATTTTGTGACCATAACCAATATTGCGCCTCATCGCCATATAATGAAAAATTAGTAAAAAAAGCTGCACAAACCTTAAGGCCGATAAGCACCAACACTGAACACGTAAACACCTTATTCACTCAAGATCCTTTTATACACAACAAAAGAAGAAAATATTATACTTGTTACAATAATTTGAGAAAAGATGATATCGCTCAAGAAATGACCACCTGCAATAATTCTAATAAAGCCAAGACTGAGGCCAAACAAAATAGACAAATAAATATAAATATTTTTTTTCGTTATAAAATAAAAAACTATCAAGGTGAAACCAACAGAGGCATCACCAGAAACAAAAGAGCAATTAGAAAAACATGAATCACCAAATTTGTACCAAGGAGAAAAAACATCATTACCGCCAAACTGTAAAATGTCATTAGGCCTTGTTCTGCCCCACATATTTTTTAACAAAACATGAACAACCAGAATCAAAGTTGTTACTCCTGTTATCCAAATAAAAATTATTTCTTTAAAACGAAACTTATATCCAAAATAAATTTGATGAATAGGAACAAAGTTTCCAATTATTGGCAAAACAAAAACATAAAGAACTAATAAAGGAAGTAAAATTTCTCTAAAAATTATAGAAAGAACTTGCTGGCTTTGAAGAAAAAACTGAGCATCTTCATAATAAAAAAAACTGCTTAAAAAAATATCGAAAGCATAGCCAGTAGTAAGAAACACACCTATGATTAAAAAAACAACATTAGTTTTTAATAACAATGAAGTATTTTTTATTTTAAAATTTTGAATAGATATAAT
>CAYQFB010000134.1:0-2807 GCA_964416705.1 uncultured Alphaproteobacteria bacterium | reverse complement strand
TTTTTTTAGCAAGCTCTGTGATTTTATTTATCATTATTGAAATAGTATAATTTATTGGTGGATTATTACATACCAGAGCTTTTTTTGCCTATTTTAGAAAACGTTGAATTTACTTGATATTTTAAATTTTCCTTATTTTTAAGACTTTTTTAATATTAGTTTAGTCAGGAGATAAAAAACCCCGTAAAAATAGGTTTTTTTAATACTAAATATAAATAAAGCCTTATTTTACTGTAAAATAGGTTAAAGACTTAATAATACGCCATTTATTTAGCTTTCTACCAATTATTTAATAATATCAATGAAAAAAAATCACTCTAACACAATAACAATATAAAACTGAGAAACTCTAACACAAGAAAATTTACTGCATATAAACTCTAACACAAAAATTTATAATATTTATAAAAATGACGAGGTATATATTTGAAATCAAACAAAAAGCTTTATTTATATATATTTTTTACGATAAAAGTAATATTTTTATAATTTATACAACTGATAGTAAAACTCTAACACAATTTTAAGCAATGGATAAAAGATTTTTGTGTTAGAGTTTTATTAATTTTTATTTAAATCCTATAAAATTTGCTAATTTAAATTTTGTTGAATTTATTGACTTTATTGAAATATGATAAAAAAAATCGTTTTTTGTGTTAGACTATAATATAAAATTGTGTTAGAGATATTTAAATTTGTGTAAGAGTTTATAAATTTAAACTCGGAAAGATAGCCAATGGAGACAGTCCACAAGAAAAATGGGAGACTCCATATATACGTAAGGCAAGATAAGTACAAAGGTGAGTTAAAATCTCACAATTGGGTAGGAAGAACCTACATTAATGGCAAGCAGAAGATCATTTCATCAGGAACGACTAATTTAGAGGAAGCCATACCTATTTTAGAAAAATGGTATGATGATTTGCAGGTTTCAGCTCAAGGAAAAGATCAGCCATTAACTGAAAGTCAGCCCCCTAAAGGAGAAGAAGTCGTATCCAAAACGGTTGATCCTCCACCTAAAATTGTTGAAGAAAAAATTTCTTCAACACCGACACAACCTGAAAAAGCAGAAACTACTCCAACTCAACATCCACAACAATCTACCGAAAAAACAAAATCAAGCTCAAGCATCTTTGAAAAATTAAAAAATATAAAAATTTCAAAACCTAGTTTTGGTAAAAAAAACCCTGCACCTGAAGGATCTAAAATAAAAAAAACAAGTAAGTTTGCACAAAATTTACAGGGTTTTTTCAAATCTAAAGTTAGCAAAATGAGCGTAGCCGGAGAGGAAATTGTGGGAGTGGATATTACAAGCCAAGCTGTTCGCGTCGCTCAAGTTAGTAAAGATAATAAAGAAAACTGGATCTTAGACAAATTTTCATACCGTTTACTTGATCAAGAAAAGATTAGTGAAAATTTAATTGAGCACAAAGATTATTTATCAGAAGAAATTAAGTTGGCCTTAGCTAATGGGAAGATTACATCCACCAATGTTGCTCTTTCAATACCCGTTACTAGCGCCATAATTCGTGTTGTCACAAGCCCTCTTATGACAGAAGAGGAATTAACGAAAGCTATTGAAACCGATTCTCTTTGGGAAAACCTAGTCCAATTAGCTGATAATCTTAATGATTATTCTGTTTTTCATCAAGTTATTAACCGAAATTCAAAAAATAATACTATGGATATTCTTTTCGTTGCATCCAAACTTTCCGATGTAAATGCCTTTTCAGGAATTATTAAAAAAGCAAATCTTAACCCAGTTATTATGGATGTAAGATGTTTTACTCTAAAAAATGCATTCGATAATCTTTCCATAGGCGGAGCACAGAAGGCAAGTTCTGCACTAATGGAATTTGGAGCAGAAGAAAATTATTTTATGATTATTCATAACAACATTCCTATCATTACGGATATTTTTTTAAGATCTCCAGAAAAGCAAAGCATAATTAATGCTAACCCAAACCAAGAAGACGACGAATCAAGGAATGTTATTAGAAGGTATGCGATGCAGATTAAACAGGCTATTAGTGAATACGAAACCAAATACGAGGCTAAAATTACTACAATAAATGTTGTCAGCAATTTAAAAAATATCAAAGATCTAATTCCTTTATTTTCAAAAAATCTACCCAACACTGGATTTAAAATTTTTGATCCTTTGTTACAAGTAACGGTTCCAGCATACAATAAGGAAAAAACCAATCTTGATAACCGATCACCTTTAACATCAGTATTAGGATTGGCTTTTCGTAAATTAGATGTTTTTGGTTATTATAAATTTGTTACTGCTGTAAAAAATATTAATTTATTGCCAAATCGTGATGCAGTTAGACAACAAAATAGAATTAAGTTTTTGTCAGGATTTGCTGTTAAAGGTTTAGCTGGAGCCATAGCAGGAATCTATTTAATATTGATTTGTCTGTCTTATTTTAACTATCATTCAAATAAAGAGAAACTTTTAGCATTTGATCAAGTCCAAGGTGAATTTGACAGAGTGAATGCAAGATATTCTAAGTTAATGAAGCAAAAAAATGAAATGGAAACAGCTTTAAAACTTGGAAAAAAAGTTAATTCCAATCAAATAGGTTCGTATCGTGCTTTAGCCCAAATTACACGGAGCGTTCCGGTACGAGTGCAGTTTTCTAAATTAGAATTTGATGGGTCAACAAATGTTACCATTCAAGGTTCTGCATTTTCTGATCAAGACATACTAAATTTTATTAGTAACTTGAATGAAAAATCACTTATTGAGCAAGCATCATTAGTTGATATGAATGTTGCAACAACAGAAACAGAACAATCAT
>CAYQFB010000133.1:0-2825 GCA_964416705.1 uncultured Alphaproteobacteria bacterium | reverse complement strand
TAACAAAGAGAAAGGAACATATTATGAATACATGGCCTGGACCAGAAAATAGTTGGGAAGGTGTTGGCGCTTATTTTACATGGGCGGGTTCATCAGGTATGCTTGTTCTGATCAGTTTAGTTTGTGCAGCTATATGCTTAGGTGTAATAATTGCTGCTGCTAGACATGAATCAGAAACATCTGATAACACCAATTAAGGAATAAATTATTAATTAAAAGGGCAGTTTAGTTTACTGCCCTTTTTTTATTTTTAAAATTAAGGTAAGATTATTCTCAAAATGAATTATAAAATTGTAGAAAATTTTTTAAGCAATATTTACCAATTTATTAGCGAACATTTAATGTTAGTTGCTATACTTTGGTTAGTATTTATGATTATTTTATTAAGAAAATTAGCAAAAAAAGACTATGATTTTTATCTGAAAAAAGATTTTTTTAAAAAAAATAAAAAAAATTAATTTTTAGGTACAGTAATAAAAGAAAGTATTAGTAGTAAAAAAAGGCTTATTAATCCACAAAATACCGATCCAAATAAAATAACAGAAAGAGTCAAAAATAAAACACTAAAACTATCAATTTTCATAAAGTAAAAAGGAGATGGCAAGGTCTGATCAATAATACAAAAAAAACTCAAAACTAATATACCTGTTAAAAAACCTCTTTTATAAAATTTCATCCATTTTTCTTTTATTAATTTTATATTCATTATCATTTTAATAAATCATTTACTGCCTGATCTAAAGCTATTTCAAAACCTTTATCATTGCCAGGATTGGCAACACAATGTCCCCAAATGGAGTCGTAAGTTCTTAATTCAGAGTTTTTAATATGTTTGACTTCAAATTCATTATCCTCAGGGGGGAAATATAAATCATGACTACATGGTATAATAATAGTTTTAGCTTTTATGCTTTTTAGTGCTTCTATAAAATTACCATTATATTTTTCTCCAACAGAAATATCTCCTTTTTGCCAAGTTAATAGTTTTGTTAAAAGATTATTTGCATCCCAATTGTTGACGTGATCATTTTCCCAATCAACTAACAATTTTTCAACATTTTGGAAACCTAATTTTTGATATGCCTTTTCTCTAAAGAAAGATTGTGAAAAAGCCCAACCTGCATAAACTCTTCCAAAAGCTTTTAATCCTCTCACGGGTTGTGAAGTATAATCACCATCATTCCAAGCAGGATCAGCACAAAGAGCAGCCTTTACACCTTCTAAAAAAACAAAATTATGTTCTGAAGTTTTAGCTGAAGAACAAAAAGGTAAAATAGCATCAACCATATCTGGATATTGAGCAGCCCATTGATAGGACTGACAACCTGCCATGGACCATCCGGCAACTAAAGCAATCTTGTTGATATTCAAATGTTCTGTTAATAATTTGTATTGGCAAGCAATATTATCAAATAAAGTTATTGTTGGAAATTTAGATCCTTTTTGCTTTTCATCTGCATTGCTTGGAGATGAAGATAGGCCGTTTCCAAATAAATTTATAGATATTATGAAATGCTTATCAGGATTAATAGCTCTATTAGTACCAAAAAAACCTTCGTTTCTATTATGCGTACCAGTATAAAAAGTAGGTAAAACAATTACATTACTTTTATCTGAATTTAATGAACCGTATGTTTTATATGCAAGTTTAGCTGAAAGTAAAATTTCACCTGATAAAAGCTCTACATTGCCAAGGTTATAAATTTCATAGTCAATATTATTCATTATAATAAAATATAATCTATTTTATATGTTTTAATATAACCTTAGATATTCTTTGACTTCCCAATCTGTAACAGCTTGATGATATCTTTCCCATTCATCATTTTTATATTGAACATAGGAATTTAACATAACTTTACCCATTACTTTTTCTGCAAGTTTATCTTTTTGTAAAGCTTCAGTTGCTTGAAGTAAGTTTCGTGGAAGACGTCTAATGCCAAGTTTTTTCATATCCTCATCTTTTAAAGCATATAGATCAAAGTCAGAAGGTTTTCCTGGATCAGTTTTATTTTCAATACCATTTACTGCAGCTGATATAGTCATGCCAAGTGCCAAATAAACATTCATCGTTAAATCAGCCGCACGGTTTTCTATACAATATCTATTTTGAGGTAATCGAAATTGTGCTGAGCGATTATTATGACCATACGTAATATTAGTTGGCGCCCAAGTATGAACTCCGCCTTCAAAACCGCCAACTGTTGGTACCAATCCATTATATGAATTCACTGTTGGGCAAGTGATTGCAGTTATTGCTTCTGAATGTTCAAGCAAACCACCAACTGCATACATTGCGTCTTGAGACCATTTATTGCCATCTTTAAAAACATTTGCATTTTTCTTAATATCGTTAAGTGAAAAATTTATATGCCCACCTGATCGCCAGTCACCTATAGTTGGTTTTGGCATGAAAGTTACAAACATATCATGTTTTTTTGCAATTTCTTTTAAAAGTATTTTTAAAAATACTAATCTATCTGCCATTTGAAGTAAGTCAGTATAATGAAAATCTAATTCAAATTGAGAATAAGCGCCCTCAGCAACGACATCATGAAGGTCCCAACCTAATTCACCTAAGATATCAATCATTTCTTTTAAAAAATGCATTGAGTCTAAAGAATACTCAACATCATAGCCAAATGCCTGTCTCCTTGGTTGGATGCCATGAGGAGGATCATTATCTATTGCTTTAACCGGCTCACCTTTTTCGTTGTATTTCATTACAATGAACTCGGGTTCAATACCTGCAAAACCTTGATATCCTTGTTCTTGTTTTTCTTGAATAATTTTTTTAAGAGCCTGTCTTGGACAAACATTATAGG
>CAYQFB010000132.1:1729-2836 GCA_964416705.1 uncultured Alphaproteobacteria bacterium | reverse complement strand
TTTTCTTTTGCAATTTTAAGAGCATAACAAACAACATCCATTGGGGCTTCTAACTG
Source organism: uncultured Alphaproteobacteria bacterium (assembly GCA_964416705.1). Lineage (GTDB taxonomy): Bacteria > Pseudomonadota > Alphaproteobacteria > HIMB59 > CACPNW01. The sequence continues at coordinate 2,780 of CAYQFB010000132.1, read as the reverse complement.
CGTAAGAAAAATAGATGAATTAATAATAGTATCTTTTGCATTGTCTATATCAGCTATAGTAAGAGCTCCTGCTGCTCCTGGCACTACGGAAATTGCATTATTGCCTGTTTCTTTATCTAATAAAATAGCTGCGACTCCAGTACTATGATCATTACTTTCAAAAACATTTTTAATACCAACGTTTGTTTCTCTGTATGTCTTCAATGCCATTTTTCCATAATCATCATTCCCAATTTTAGTTATAAACTCAACAGATGCACCAGCCTTACCTGCGGCTACTGATTGGTTAGAGCCTTTTCCACCTGGGCCCACAACAAATTCCTTTCCTAATATTGTTTCTCCAACCTTTGGAATTTTTCCAAAAAAGGCTAGGTCAGCAACAAATATACCTAAAATTGATAATTTATTCATATTAATCATCCTACTTTATTTTTTTTTCATAGAAAACAATAATTTATTAAGTTGAAATAAATTCTGCTGTTTTTTTATTAGCTACTCTTATGGAATTTTCAAAATTATTATTCTTTATATAATTTAGTAAAAATTTTCCCGCAAAGTAATCTCCAGCTCCGTGAGCAGTTCTAACATTTACTGAATGACCTTTAATATGAATAGGTATTTTATCTTTTTCACACATTACTACACCTTTAGGTCCCAAAGTTATTATAACTTTAGAGACGATATTAGATAATTTTTTAGCAATAGTATCAAAGTTACTTGAGTAATCTTCACTTAACTGCTGTGCCTCAATTTCATTAACTAATAAAATATCAACAAATTCAAATAGTGTATAATTTATGTTTTTTGCGGGAGCAGCATTAAAAAATACCTTTATATTTCTTTTTTTTGCTTCCTGAACAGCAACTACATTCATTTCTTCTTTAATTTCATTTTGGATCATCAGAAAAGAAGCATCTTTCCATAAATTATTATCATAAAGTATATTCTCTGGGATTTCCAAGTTTACACCTGACACAACCACAGCACTATAATCACCACTTTTATTTGAGATTGCAGAACTAATACCAGAATTTCCTATAACTTTAGAAAT
>CAYQFB010000132.1:0-1719 GCA_964416705.1 uncultured Alphaproteobacteria bacterium | reverse complement strand
ATCGAGAGATATATTTTTCTCTTTTAATCTTTTTAACAAAAATTCTGAAAAAAAATCATCGCCAACTGCGCTTATAAATTTAACATTCATTAATTCTTTATTTAAAGCAACAGCCTGATTAGCTCCCTTTCCTCCTAATTTAGGATACCATTTTTCTGCTAATACAGTTTCGCCAATTTTTGGTATTGAATTTGATTTAATAAAAATATCATAGTGAAGACTTCCCAATACAACTATTGAGTTTGAGTTCATACTAAGAATACAAAATACTATTAAATATTCTATGCGAAGTTATTGAATCTTGATTTTCAATAGCAGCACTTAATTCATTATTTTTAATAAGTTTATCAACTAATTTTAATTGTTTTCTTACGGTATCTATATTTAATTCACACTCCTTAATAGGGTCAATATTTGTAGTATCCGGAAAAGTATCAAAATATATTGGTCCTTGATATTTTGATTTAGTAATATGATAGAGTAGCTCAATTGTTGCCAGTTGATGAACAGATCCTACCATAAGTCCATCATCTCTTTTCCCATAACCATCATTTAAATGTAAACCTAAAATTTTTGAGTGTTTATCTATTAAGGCAGCAACAAGGGCAGGTTGTTCATTAGAATATAATATATGAGCAAAATCTATTGTCACACCAATGTTATTTAAATTAATATCTTTTATAGCAAGAAGTGTTGTGCCTAAATTTGATAGTAAGGAATATGCGCGTGGTTCATTTGGTTTATATTCAATGCTAATCATGCATTCTTTATCATGCTCTGCGATTTGTTTTATTGCGTTTATTTCATCATCCCATATTTTTTTGTAATCAACTTGAAATCCGTAATCAAAGCCATCTTGGCCCAACCATATTGTTAATAAGTTCGAATTAATTTCCTTTAAGGAATCAATTGCTTTTTTTGTTAAATCAATTGCCTCCTGCCTGACTTGTTTATTTGGATTGGTGAATGCTCCTAATTTAAAAGCTGGATTAGAATAATATCTCATTGCCAATCCATTTATTTCTAAACCACAATCATTTGTATACTTTGAAATTTCTTTAAAAGATGGCTGAATGTGATCTGGATAATTCAAATCAACATGGGTAAGGCCTTTTACTTGTGAGGCTCTTTTTATTAAGTCTTTAATTGTTGGTTTTGTATCTAATTCCCATTTAGATTTGAAAGAATTAAGTCTAGTAGCGAATTTGTTTGTATACATTTGATTTTTATTAGAAATAAAGCTCTTTTTAGCGTTTTTCTTGTTGCCTTACTAACCTTATCTTTATAAAACTTAATTACTATAATTCATATCGGGAGGATATAATGAAAAAATCACTATACGAATATGCGCTAAAACATGGCATTAATAGACGTAGCTTTGTTAAAGGTGCAGCTTCAGCTGGAGCTATAGCGGCTATGAGTGGAGGATTATCATCAATTGCAACTAGTTCATTTGCAGGCGTTAATTCAGATCTCAGAAAAGCTATTCTGCAAATTCCTGGAGTAGGCGCAGGTTCACCAGGAGATGCAGACTGGCAAAAAGTCGGTGAAATGTGTTTAGGTGGAACTAAAGAAAGAGTTAAAGAAGGTGAATTCAAAGGTGTTGAATTAAACTTTATGGGTTTAGATAGCTTAAACCTTCATAATATGCTTCACAGAGGTTTTTTAAAGCCATGGGAAAAATACACTGGTGCAAAAATTAATTGGATTGATTTAGCT
>CAYQFB010000131.1:0-2852 GCA_964416705.1 uncultured Alphaproteobacteria bacterium | reverse complement strand
TGTTGGTACCAATACAGGTTCCCGCACGTATGTGTTTCCTTTCCTCAACATAACGGACACCCGCGGTTACTGAAAGACTTTCACTCATTTGCATCGTGCCTTGGAAATACGCCGCTTTGGATTCAGTATTCTGTGTCCAATAGCCAATTCGTGTGGCTTGGTCAAACATTGTTTGATAAAGAGAAGCATTTCCAGGCAGGTACCCAACTGAAACCAAATACGCAGCCAGTTCATTATTAGCAGAATTGTTCTGATAAAACATTGGCAGACCCATTGCTGTTAAGCTTGCTAAAGGCATTGTCAAGATTGATGGATCTGGTGCGGCTCCCATGGCTTGAAAAATTCCCATGACTCCACCAATGGTTCCATCAAGCTCAATCAAGCGATCAATGTCTTGCTCCTGGCTGTCCCAATGGACGCCTGCGAGCCATGAAAAATCTCCATCCGTCGGGGATGAAATCGTAAATTCTTGACTTGTTTGATCGTAGGTAGACCAGTCGTCTCTTGAGACCAACGCGATGGCTGCAAAGTCTGCATCGATTCCATCAGTGTATTCGTATTCGGCTCGACCTGTTGTCGACTTGAATGTATACCCATCACCAAAATCGTAGTTGATTATAAGCGATGTGTCTGAGGTTGTGGTATCGGTTCCCTCTGGATTCATACCCAGAACCAATGACGATCCAGCACCTCTGTTTTCATCTCGATAACCGATATATTCACCAGCTGCTACCGCTGCGGGCAGAGCTGCATGAAAAGTATTGGTTATGGTAAAAGCCAAGCCTGAGGTTGCCGTTGGTGGCATTGCCATTTCCCAATGCTTTATGGCAACGGTTGATCCGAGTCGAACGTGATCTCCGTCAGCGTGTTTAAAGTCAATGGTTAAATTCTCATTCGGTTCCCAGGAGCCACTTATCCGGATCATAGTCTCATCCGTGCTAGGTCCTGAACTTCCGTTGTAGACATTATCAATATAACCGTCATCTTTACGGTCTTTAAAAGCAAGACGCATGGCAAAGTTTTTAGCAACCGTACCCTGGATGTGTCCTTCGATAAGCTCACCACCATTTTCTTCACCAGCAATCGCTATTTGGCCTCCAAACAAATCACCAACTTCGGCACTTGCTGAAATTACATTGACAGCACCGGCAAGGGTATTTTTACCAAACAAAGTTCCTTGAGGACCTCTGAGTACCTCGACTCGTTCAATGTCAAAAAGACCGGTACGATACTGACGTCCTTTGGCCAAATGAACACCGTCTACAAACAAGCCCACCGAGTTTTCAAACGATTGGTTCGCACCAATACCAACACCACGCATTGAAGCAATGGTGCTGATTGCGTTTTCTGTAACGCTGAAATTAGGAATGTAAGTGGATAGGTCTGTAAAACTATGTATGGATGCTTTTTCTATTTTGTCACCAGAAATAACACTGACAGAAACAGGTGTGTCTTGCAGACTCACCGCTCTCTTTGTTGCGGTAACAATTATTTCTTCAAGCTCTTGTGCATAAATACCAGTGGAAGTGAAGGCAATGGTAATTGCTAGAGCCATCATATGGTTGCAAATCTTTTTCATGAATTTACTCCTAATTTTCATTTTTTTTAATGCAAGTTGATGTTGTGAATACAATATACGGTGCGTATTTCAGATCAAAGATCTGGTCCCCTCATGTTATTTATATCCCCAACAACAATTTTTTTCATTACACTCGAAATATTAATTTTCCGATACAGTAACTATTATTCTAAAAATCATAATGCCAAGAGTTGCTTCATTTAGCAAAAACATTTAGTTAATAATAGTCATAATTTGAACACAACTAATAGCCTATCTATATGAAAATTCTATTAATAATGGAAAAAGTGTTGTTTAATAACAAACCCAGTTTTTAGTGGAAAAAAACCTATTTTTAGGATAATTTTGACAATTGCAATAAAATAATGAAAAACATACCTCAAACAACCAGTCTCGTCGATCTGCTTCGATGGAGGGTAAAACAATCATCTGAGAGCATAGCCTTTAAGTTCTCAGATAGAAAAACTAGTTATCAAGATTTTGATTTAGCTGCCAATAAAGTGGCACAAGGATTGATAGCCGAAGGATGCAAACCTGACTCTCGCGTGGCCTTCTTGGGCAAGAACTCCAATACCTTCGAGTTTTTCTATGGAAATATGAAAGCAAGGACTGTCCCAGTAGCAATTAACTGGCGATTGGCAGCACCGGAGATCGCATTTATTTTAAATGATTCAGAGAGTGAAATCCTTTTTGTAGATCCTGAATTTTATAATCTCGTTAAGCCAATTGAGAATGAAATTCCCAAGGTACGAAAAATTATCACCATGAGAAATACCATTGATGACTGGGAAAATTACAAGGCTTGGCGAGACCGACAGAATAATAAAGACCCAATGCTATCGAGCAAGGCTGAAGATGATGTCCTGCAGATGTATACTTCTGGCACCACCGGCCTGCCTAAAGGAGCGCAACTGACCAATGCAAATGTTTTAAAAGCTGTTTCCATGGTCAATCAGACTTGGTGCAAAGACTGGCACGAAGGTTCTGTAAATCTCATTTGTATGCCAATATTTCATGTTGCCGGCGGACTGTATGCAGTCTTAGGTGCTGTTTTCGGCTGCAAAAATATTATCATTCCAGAAGTAGACCCTGGGCTCATACTCGAACTTATTGAGTCGGAAAAAATAGAACTCGCACTATTCGTACCTGCAGTCATTCTTTTCCTGTTGCAACACCCTAAATCGGAAGAAACCAATTTTACTTCCTTGAGACAGGTTGTTTATGGAGCCTCTCCGATTGCTGAAGACACCTTGGTCAAGGCAATAGAAAGAAT
>CAYQFB010000130.1:0-2865 GCA_964416705.1 uncultured Alphaproteobacteria bacterium | reverse complement strand
AGAGATGCAGATCTTAATTTAATTAAAAATAAAAAAATAGCTATTGTAGGTTATGGTAGTCAAGGTCATGCTCATGCAATGAATCTCAGAGATTCTGGCATTGAAAATATAGCTATTGCACTTAGAGAGGACTCAACAACAAGAGAAAAAGCAAAAAATGCTAGTTTTGATGTGATGACGCCTACTGAAGTGGCTGATTGGGCTGATATTATTATGATGTTAACTCCTGATGAACTTCAATCAGATATTTATAACAATGAAATTGCACCAAATATTAAGGAAGGTACAGCACTTGCTTTTGCGCACGGTTTAAATATTCATTTTGATTTGATAAAACCAAGAGAAGGTATTGATGTGATTATGATTGCACCTAAAGGACCAGGTCATACTGTTCGTGCTGAATATGAAAGAGGAGCAGGAGTACCATGTCTTGTTGCTGTTGATAAAAATCCATCAGGAAATGCTTTGGATATCGCTATTGCATATGCTTCAGGTGTTGGTGGTGGAAGAGCTGGTATAATTGAAACAACTTTTAAAGAAGAGTGTGAAACTGATTTATTTGGGGAGCAATCTGTATTGTGTGGAGGGTTGACCCATTTAATTACAGCAGGTTATGAAACTCTTGTTGAAGCTGGATATGCACCTGAAATGGCATATTTTGAATGTCTTCATGAAGTTAAACTAATCGTTGATCTTTTATACGAAGGTGGAATGGCTAACATGCGTTATTCAATTTCGAACACTGCAGAATATGGGGATTATTCTAGAGGTCCACGATTGATTACAGATGAAACAAAAAAAGAAATGAAAAAAATTCTTGCAGAAATTCAGTCAGGTCAATTTACCAAAGAATGGATGGATGAACATAAAAGTGGTCAGACAAAATTTAAATTAATGAGAAAGCAACAAGCTGAACATTCAATTGAAGCTGTAGGAGAAAAACTAAGAACTTTAATGCCATGGATTGCAGAAGGAAAAATGGTTGATAAATCTAAAAACTAGATGAAAGTTTTTTTATAGGTTTTTTAGTATATAATAGAAAAAAATGACTGAGAAAATTTATATATTTGATACCACTTTAAGAGATGGTGAACAATCACCAGGGGCATCTATGAACTTAGATGAAAAAATTCAAATAGCTGAAGTTTTAGATTCTATGAAAGTGGATATTATTGAAGCAGGATTTCCTATTGCATCAAATGGAGACTTCGAAGCTGTAAGAGAGGTAAGTAAACAGGTTAAAAATTCAACAATAGCTGGTCTAGCAAGAGCTAGTTTGAAAGATATTGATAGAGCCTGGGAGGCTGTCCAGCATGCAAAATCACCTCGAATACATACTTTTATTGCAACTAGCCCTCTTCACATGAAGTATAAACTTAGAAAAACTGAAGAAGAAGTATTGGAAGCAATTAATAAGACTGTATCACATGCGAGAAATTTATGTGAAAATATTGAGTGGAGTTGTGAAGATGGGGGGAGATCAGAATTAGATTTTCTCTATAAATGCATTGAACTTGCAATTAATTGCGGTGCATCAACAATTAATATTCCGGATACAGTTGGTTATACTTTACCAGAGGAGTTTGGTAAAATTTTTAAAAATGTAAAAAATAATGTGCCAAATATAGATAAGGCAATTTTATCAACTCATACTCATAATGATCTTGGATTAGCTACAGCAAATAATGTAGCTGCAATTAAAGAAGGGGCAAGACAAGTTGAATGCACAATAAACGGTATGGGAGAAAGAGCAGGTAACTCATCTCTGGAAGAAATAGTGATGACTTTAAAAGTAAAAAAAGATTTGATGCCTTATCATACAGATATAAAAACTGAACTTATTATGAAAGCATCAAGATTGGTTTCTTCAATTACTGGATTTCCAGTACAGCCAAATAAAGCAATTGTGGGAGCTAATGCTTTTGCTCATGAAGCTGGAATTCATCAAGATGGAATGCTCAAGCATGCTGGGACATATGAGATAATGACTCCTGAGTCTATTGGTCTAAATAAATCTTCATTAGTATTAGGAAAACATTCAGGAAAGCATGCTTTTTCAGAAAAATTAAAAGAATTAGGATATGAACCTGGAGACAATGCATTGATGGAATTGTTTGGTAGATTTAAAGACTTGGCTGATAAGAAAAAAGAAATTTTTGAAGAGGATCTTATTGCTTTAGCTGAAGATCGCTCAGCATCTTATGATGAACACATAAAATTTGTATCTTTAGATGTTAATGCGGGTTCTGTAAAAAAACATGAAGCAATCTTAAAAATAGAAATGAATGAAGAAGTAAAATTAATTAAAGATTTTGGTAATGGCCCTGTCGATGCTACATTTAATGCAATTAAAAAACTTACCTCTACTAATTTTAAATTAAAGCTGTATCAAGTTAATGCCATTACAGCTGGCACTGATGCCCAAGGTGAGGTAACAGTTCGTTTAGAAGATGATGATTTATCTTCTCAAGCCAAAGGAAGTGATCCTGACATCATTGTTGCTTCAGCTAAAGCTTATATAAACGCATTAAATAGATTATTATTTTAAAAAAACTAAATCAATTGTAAAAAAATCTGCCGAAATCAAAATAGAAGGGGTATAGGAAAGTATGGTTATAGATAAATTATTTAGTATCTTCTCTAAAGATATGGCTATAGATCTAGGAACAGCTAATACCCTAGTATATGTTAAGGGTGAAGGTGTTGTTTTAAATGAACCTTCAGTTGTAGCAACAATTGAAGATCAAGGAAGAACACAAGTATTGGCTGTAGGTAATGAAGCTAAACAGATGCTTGGAAGAACGCCTGGTAAAATTAAAGCAATTAGACCAATGAAAGATGGTGTTATTGCTGATTTTGAAGTTG
>CAYQFB010000129.1:0-2872 GCA_964416705.1 uncultured Alphaproteobacteria bacterium | reverse complement strand
GGCCCACTTAGGATGAGACTTTTCGGTGTTTGATATAGTCCTCCGGACTGAGGTAGCCCCGTCGGCTATGGGGTCTTTCGGTGTTGTAATGCTGTCGCCAATCCTCAATGACGACGCGGGCTTCGCGTAAATTCAGCAACCACTCTCGATTCAGACATTCGTCTCGGAAACGGCTGTGGAAACTTTCGATATAGCCGTTTTGCCAAGGACTCCCCGGCTCTATGTAGAGCGTCTTGATCTGATTTTCATGGAGCCATCGTTGGATTTTCCCGGCGATAAACTCCGTGCCATTGTCGCTACGGATATGCTCTGGCAGGCCATAGGCCATCATCGCCTGCCAGAGTGTAGCTAAGACCTGCCCGGATTTGATCTGCCGCTCGACGCGGATCGCCAGACATTGTCGCGTATACTCGTCCAGCATCGTCAGCATTTTGAGCGTACTGCCTTTGTCGGTCCGATCAAAGATAAAATCCCAGGTCCAGACATGATTGCGATGTGTGGCCTCTATGGGCAGACCGGTCGAGACTCCTTGCCGTGGAATCCGCTTGGGCTTGGGACGGACTTTGAGGCCCTCTTTCCGCCGGATGCGCTGGACTTGCTTGCGGCTGACCGACCAGCCTTCCCGCGCCAACAACGCCCGGATGCGACGATAGCCATAGCGAGGATACTGCCAAGACAACGCGACAATCCGCTGGTGGAGTTGGACCTGCTGGGGTAGCGGTTGTTTGGGGCGATAACGGTACGTCGACCGATGCAAACCCAGATAGCCACAGGCCCGACGCACCGAGCATAGCCCCTGGTCGACTACGTACTCGACAGCCTGCTTCTTCTGCGCCGGGCTTACCACTTTTTTGAATTGACCTCTTCCAAAACGCGGATCTTGAGCATGGACTCGGCTAGCATCTTCTTAAACTCGCCGTTTTCCTTTTCCAACTCTTTCAAGCGTTTGGCATCGGCCAGATCCATGTCGCCGTATTTGCGTTTCCAGCGATGGAAGGTGGCTTTGGAGATATGGTGCTCGCGGCAGACGTCTTCGACCGTTTGGTCCTCCTCGGCCTGTCGTAATATGCGGATAATCTCTTCGGTACTGTGCTGTTTCTGTTTCATCAGACTACTCCTTAGTGGTTAAGAAATAGTCTCAGCCTACGTGGGGCAAATTAGGTAGGTCATCACAGGTGAATCATACTGGGATTGCCGTAGACTCCTTTTCTTGAGAGGTTTGGAGTCATGACACACGCAAAGAAGTATTCCCCCGAGATCGGCGAGCGGGCCTTTCGCCTAGTTTTTGAGCAGGCATATTATCAGCAGCATGCGAGCCCCGCCAAAGTGGCAGGACTCAGATAACCAAGCTTTGGAATACTCGGGGCGATTTAAACACGAGCATTTAGTCGTAAATTCAACCAGAGGCAAAGGAAACGTGCAAGATGAACCTAACAGGCAAAGTACTAGTCGCAATGCTCTTGGGTATTTTCGCAGGTTTGACCATCAATGTCTTGAATGAGGAAGTTTTTGATGGCTCTCTTATGGCAGAAGGCGCCTTTCTCAGCGGATATATCGTCAACGGCTTTTTTCACATCGTGGGCAAACTCTTTGTCAACGCACTCAAGATGCTGGTTGTTCCTTTGGTGCTTTTTTCCCTCATCTGCGGCGTATGTGGGATTGGCGATCTCAAACTCCTTGGAAGGATTGGCGGCAAGTGCTTCTTACTGTATCTATTTACGACGGCCATAGCGATTGCGAGCGCCATCGGTGTAGCTGCTGTTATCGGCATTGGCGAGGGGATGAATGCCACGTCTGATGCCAGTTTCACCGGAAGGGAAGCGCCCCCCCTCTCCGATGTACTGATTAGTATCATTCCCAGTAACCCGATTCAGGCCATGGCCAACGGAGAAATGCTATCGATTATCTTTTTCGCCATTCTAACGGGTGTCAGCATTTTAATGGCCGGCAAAAAGACCGCATCGTTGGTCGATAGTATAGAATTACTCAATGAAGTCATGATGAAGATGGTAGGCATCATCATGACTTTCGCCCCCTACGCCGTGTTTTGCCTATTGGCAAAGGCGATGGCGAATCTGGGTTTCGACTTATTTGTAAGCCTCGTGGGATACGTGCTTGTTCTGATCGGCGTCCTGCTGCTGCACTTATTTGTGACGCTACAGGGTGTACTGACTTTTCTGGGACGAATCAATCCCATTGTTTTTCTGTCAAAAATGCGGAATGTGCAGGTATTTGCCTTTAGCACTTCCAGTTCAAATGCCACCATCCCCGTCACGCTGCGGACCGTCACACAGCGGCTCGGTGTGAACAATTCGGTCGCCTCATTTTCCATTCCTTTTGGCGCAACGATCAACATGGACGGCACGGCTATCATGCAGGGCGTAGCCACCGTTTTTATCGCCAATATGTATAATGTCGACTTAGGGTTGTCAGGCTATTTAACGGTAATCTTAATGTCCGTTCTGGCCTCAATAGGTACAGCAGGTGTCCCTGGCGTCGGACTCATTATGCTATCGATGGTCTTTGCCCAGGTCGGACTTCCTCTAGAAGGGATCGGCCTTATATTAGGCGTCGACCGGCTGCTCGACATGTTGCGCACGGCGGTCAATGTCACGGGTGATGCAGTGGTCTCAACGGTAGTTGCCAAAAGCGAGGGTAAGTTTGATGAATCCGTATTCGATGATCCCTCCGCCGGCGCGTTTGATGAGAGCGAAACGGAGTTAAAGGGCCAAAATAGCGAAACGATAGCAAAAAAGGAGCGTTAACGCTACGATTCAAAATAAACAGTAGACAACGCGCACCCCAAAGCCCAAACGGACGCGCTAGCGGTAGAAGTAGGGCTTGAGCTGTTTTATATCTGCATGCGGAATCG
>CAYQFB010000128.1:0-2889 GCA_964416705.1 uncultured Alphaproteobacteria bacterium | reverse complement strand
TTTTTTTAAGATCTTCTTGGTTTGGAAACATATCAATACTTTCATTTAGATAATTATAAGCATCTCTATTATTAGAAAATATCTTTCCAAAAGAAGGAATTAAATTTGATTTATAATATGAGTAAATTTTTGAAATCAAAAAAGAACTTGGCCGACTAAACTCAAGGCAAAAATATTGTCCGCCAGGTTTTAGTATTCTAAAAGCCTCTCTAAATGATTGATCAATATCTGTGATGTTTCTCAAACAAAAAGAAATAAGATACTTGTCATAGCTATTATTTGCAAAGATTAAACTTTCAGCGTTTTGTTTATAGAAACTTACATTACCTTTTTTTATTCGTTTTTTCCCTTCCTTAAGCATTTCTTTGTTTAGATCAACAATATCTATTTTTGCATTTAAATACCTTTTTTGAATTTCTAAAACTAAATCTCCTGAACCTGAACCTACATCAATAATTTTATCACCATAATAAGGATTAACTATATCTATAAATGTCTTTTTCCACAGCCTATGTGTTCCAAAGCTCATTACATCATTCATTAAATCATAATTAAATGCCACATCTGAAAAAACTTTTTGAACTAATTTTGTTTTTTCTTTAGGTGTTACTTTTGTATAACCAAAATTTGATAATTTATTCATTTTATGCCTGAATTACCTGAAGTTGAAACTACTGTTAATAGTTTAAATATATTAAAAAATAAAAAAGTCATCAATCTTGACATTTATACAAAAAAACTAAGGTATCCTGTACCTATAAATAAACTAAAAAAAATAATAAATGTAAAGATTATAAATTTGAGAAGAATAGCTAAATACGTGATTATAGATTTAAACATTTCAAATAGTATTATTATTCATTTAGGTATGTCAGGTAGATTAAAAATTATAAAAATTAACATGCCACTAAAAAATCATGATCATTTAGTATTTAAATTTAATAATATTAAATTAATTTATAATGATCCTAGAAGATTTGGGTTTATTGATATAGTTGAGTCAGATAAAATAAGTAATCTCAGATATATTAAAAAATTGGGTATTGACGCCTTAGATAAAAATCTCTCAGCAGAATATTTGTATGTTAAATTTCATAAGTCAGAAGTGTTGATAAAACAACTTTTATTAAATCAATATATAGTAGCAGGTATTGGCAATATCTATGCCTCCGAAATACTCTATGATGCAAAAATATCTCCATTTAGAAAAGGAAGCAGTTTACAAAAGTACCATATTGGTACAATTGTTAAATCTATAAAAAAAATATTAAGAAAAGCTATTAAATATGGGGGATCTTCTATTAACGATTATGTATCTCCAGACGGTATTTTAGGTAATTTTCAAAATAACTTTAAAGTATATGGGAGAGAAGGGCATAAAATCAAAGGCTGTGAAATAAAAAAAGAAGTATTGTACGGCAGGTCTACTTTTTTTTGCCCTGAGATACAAAAATGATTTAAATATTAAAGTTGACTTTAAATTTATTAAATTTATAGGTTTTTATAGATGGGTAATCATAAATCAGCAAAGAAAAGATCAATTCAATCTAAAGTTAAAAACACTGTTAATATACAATATTTAACTAAAATTAGAACTAATCTAAATAAATTTAACAAATCTCTAAAAGCAAACAATTCTGAAGAAGTAACAAAATCCCTTCAAGTGATTAACTCAATTATGGCAAAAGCCGTTAAAAAGGGCATATTGAAAAAACAATATATGTCCCGAAAGTTATCCTCGTTATCAAATCAAATCAAAAAAAATTAATTTTTTTTTTTAATTTTTTCTCTTTTATTCTTGATTAAAATGCGTAAAGAGTGTTCATTATCTTTATTATAATTGGTGATTATAATTTACGGTTAGAGTTTTACGTCTTTGATTTTTTTACGTAAAATTTAATAGAAGAAAAAAATCACTTTATTAGGGGGCCAATGGAAAATCCAACTGAAGACTTTAATGAAAGTACATGGGCCTCATTAAAAAAAGATCTAAAAACAAAAGTTGGTGAAAGCGCATATAATAACTGGTTAAAACATCTAAATTATGTTTCTGTTGAAAATGATACAATTACATTTTCATTACCAACAAAGTTTTTAAGAGATTGGATTGTAAATAATTATTCAGATAAAATTAAAATTGAATCAAAGAAATATTCAAAGAATATCGATGTTATAAAATTTGTGGTAAAACCTGATGGAGGTAGAATTGTACCGGGCACTGCTAGAACTGTAAAAACCAATGATAATCACTGGAAATCTTCATTAGATATTAGATCCAACCAACAATCATCATATCCAAATGAATTTGGAGCTCCATTAGATCCTAGGTTTACATTTGAAAATTTTGTAGTTGGTAAACCAAATGAGCTAGCATTTGCAGCATCAGAGAGAGTTGCTGAAGCTGAAGAAGTTTCTTTTAATCCACTTTTTTTATATGGTGGAGTTGGCCTAGGTAAAACACATTTAATGCATGCTATAGGGTGGAAAATAAAAGAACAACAACCAGAAAGAAAAGTAATTTATCTATCTGCTGAAAAATTTATGTATCAGTTTGTAAGAGCTTTGCGTTACAAAGATACATCAGCTTTTAAGGAACAATTTAGATCTATAGATGTTTTAATGATAGATGATGTTCAGTTTATTAGTGGAAAAGATAATACTCAAGAAGAGTTTTTTCATACATTTAATGCTTTGATAGAGCAAAATAAACAAATAGTAATATCTGCTGATAAATCTCCCTCTGATTTAGATGGAGTTCAAGATAGATTAAAGTCAAGATTAGGTTGTGGCTTAGTAGCAGATATACATCCTACAACATATGAATTAAGACTAGGCATCTTAATTGAAAAAGCTCAAAAGAGAGGAGTGGAAATCCCCCCTAAAGTTCTT
>CAYQFB010000127.1:0-2897 GCA_964416705.1 uncultured Alphaproteobacteria bacterium | reverse complement strand
CCCACCAGCATGGCAAAGTCCACGTCGGCAAAAGCGGTTGCTGGATCATCGGAAGCGACGATGCCTCGAAGCAGCGGGAATGCGCAGTCATCGAGTTCCATGACCACGCCCTGAAGGGCATCCATCGCGGGGGGAATCTCGAGCAACTGCAAAATGACAGGCTGGTCGCTGCCCAGCATATCGCCCGCAGCAATCCTGAACAGCATGGCGTAACTGATCTGTCCCGCGGCACCTGTTATCGCGACCCTTACTGGCTTTTTCATTCAACATTCTCCGGTGGGATAAACTCGACGCTCTAATCAGCTTACCTTCTGCAACCCTGATTAGACCGAAACTCGACGGTCAATATCGGCCGATCGACCAGATTATAGTATTCTCAATATCTTCATTGGCGATGATCCGTCCTTTTCTTTAAGCGTAAATTATGATTAATCTCCTCGGACTCAGATTGAGGTCATCAAGGTGACTGCAAGACCGGGAAACTCTCTTCGGTATTTAATCTCGAGCCTCAATAAGCTTTTTTTGCTGAGTATGCTGGCGATTTCCTCAGCCGCTGGCGCTAGCGCATCCGTTTCTGACTCGACCACGAACTACATTCCACTCAAGGTCCTTATTGTCGAATTATCTAACCTAGACTTTAGATCACATAACTTCAATGTAGGCTTCTTCGTGTGGTACGAAAGCCCGATTGATAAACCTAATTATCTCAACCGTCTGAGAGTTCTGAATGCCAAAACGGTAGAAATCTCTGATCGAGAACAATTCGCCACGGAGGGCGGTGTCGTTTATCGACGCTTTGTCCGTGCAGAAATTAATCATCTCTGGGATCTTCAGAACTTTCCTTTTGATGCTCATTCCCTGGTGATTGAATTGGGCATCGATGGCTACACTTATGATGAACTTCGTTTTGTCGGCGACAATACCACAAGCATTATCAATGATAATCTTTATCTCGAGGACTGGGATATCTTCGGGGCACACCTCTTCGCTACCCGAGCCATTATCTCAAGTGCGCTCGGTGATCCCCAGAAACGCGACACTAACGAGACGATCAAGCCTCGGGTAGACATCACCCTGACCATTTCCAGAGCGACAAGATCCGGATTCTGGCAACTCATTGTTGCGACGATGGCTGCCGCTCTGTTGGCCCTCATGGCGCTATTCATTCCTCTCAGGGAACCAGGTCCGCGATTTGGCTTAGTCGCAGCGGGTGTATTTACTAACGTAATCAGCATGCGTAATGCATCCATCGACATGAATGCGGCCAGTCAAATCACTCTGACCCATGAGGTACACATGCTGGTCATGGGTTTTATTGCTATCTCAGCGGTCACCTCGATTTGGTGTGTGGTGCAGGAATATGTGCACGACCGGGGTGAATCTGCCTACAGGGTCAGTCGTCACATTGCCATCATTTCCAGTGCTTTACTGTGCATTCTGCTTGCTGGGTTTCTCATTCACGCGTCTCAATTCTCCCTCCATTAGGAACATAAAGACCGTGAGTTCAATTGGACTGCTCAGATTCGCCCGTTGGGGCTTGCTTTTAAACATTTTCTTGTTGAGCGCATGTGGGGACTCGACAGATATCAAAGATTTCCACAATGAAATTAAAATTGGAATTCTGCATTCGCAGACCGGCACCATGGCTCACTCCGAGAATTCCGCGATAGCTGGCGAAATACTGGCCATTGAAGAAATAAACAGTACTGGCGGAATCACCATCGATGACAAGCGGTATAGATTAAACCCGATAATTCGCGACGGCGAATCAGATCCGGACATCTTTGCACTCCACGCGCAGCAGTTAGTCGGCGAAGAGCAATTAGAGGTGGTATTCGGGGGCTGGACCTCTTCGAGTCGAAAAGCAATGCTACCCACATTTGAGAATCATGATGCACTACTCTTTTATCCGATCCAATACGAGGGTTCTGAATCCGCAGCCAATGTGTTTTACTTCGGCGCAACGCCATCACAGCAGTCAATTCCCGCGTTAGAGTGGTTTCATAAACAGGGATGGCGGAATTTCTTCCTGATTGGTTCCGATTATGTCTACCCTAAGGTCGCTAATGATCTTTTCAAACAATGGATCAACAAATCGCCCGATGCCGCGTTACGGGGAGAAATCTATATTCCGTTAAACGAGCGGGTAGACAGTGCTGTAATTAAACAAATAAAAAGAGCGATGCCCCGTGGTGGCATCATCATCAATACTATCAACGGGGATTCCAACGAGAGTTTTTTCCGGCAACTTCATTCCCATTACGTAACCGAGTTAAATGGTTATGAAATATTGAGTTTTTCTATTGACGAGGCCTTGGTCCATCAATTTGGTCCGAAATACCTATCCGGGACCTACATCAGTCAGGGTTTCCTTGAGAGTCTAGACTCCAAAAATGCAGAACGGTTTGTCAGCAGATTTCGTCAGGAGTTTGGGAGTAAGCAGCCGGTTCCTGAGCCTGCATCAACCGGATATTCCATGGTGAAGATGTGGGCACATGCAGTCGAAACCGTCGGGACCACTGATCCCACACTCGTAGCTGAAGCCCTAATCGGGATGCAGTTTGAAAGCCCTGCCGGTACGCTCACAATATCGCCGAACAGGCATGTGAGCAGAGCGATTAGGTTAGGTCAGGTATTACCGAACGGTCAGGTCACTGTAGTCAGGGACTTTGGCCAAATTGAGCCCTCTTATAACAATTGAATCAACCCCGAGCATGCTCATTTTGGAATGCTCACGGTCGTTACAATCCAGAACCATTTTAACGTATGGACACTGTTGCTCTGTGTGCGTAGAACCTAATGACACAAAATGACCGGGCACACTGCGTGATTAAAAATCTCGCTGGTAGCCCCACCGAACACCAACTGACGCAAACGGCTATGGGTGAAGGCGCCTT
>CAYQFB010000126.1:0-2903 GCA_964416705.1 uncultured Alphaproteobacteria bacterium | reverse complement strand
TTCCCTGACCCTTTAGCTCCACGCCAGTGGCGCCGAGAAATTAAAGAAAGAATTACTCGAGACGGTGATGTACTACTACCTCTAGATTTGGATCAAGCAACTGCAGAAATTGACCATCTTATTGCCGATGGCATTGAGGCAATAGCCATCTGTCTTCTCCATGCCTACAAAAACCCAATCCATGAAATTGCACTTAAGAATCTGATAGCGGACAAGTTTCCGGCTATAGCAGTTTCCATTTCAAGTGAAGTACATCCCGAGCTAAAGGAATACCAGCGAGCGTCCACAACAACAGCAAATGCTTACGTACAACCTCTGATGAGCGCCTATGTCGATAAGCTACAAAAGGTGGTTACGGAACGTGGTTTTACTGGTCGCTTTCATCTTATGCAGTCATCGGGAGGCCTTACCGCCCCCGAAACATCAATACGCTTTCCCGTTCGGTTTCTCGAATCCGGTCCCGCAGGCGGAGCACAGGCTACAGCTTTCGTTGGATCTAGTGTTGGACATAAGGACATTATCTCATTTGACATGGGAGGCACCACCGCAAAAGCCTGCCTAATACAAAACGGTCGGCCCGACATCGCATCAATGCTAGAAGCGGGCCGGGTGCACCGATTTAAGCGCGGCAGCGGCCTCCCCATTCATGCACCAGTCATTGACATGATAGAGATTGGAGCTGGTGGAGGGTCAATAGCGCGCGTCGATAATTTGGGCCTTTTAAAAATTGGACCAAATAGCGCCGGGGCAAAACCTGGACCTGCATGCTACGCGCAAGGCGGAGTTGACCCAACAGTAACCGATGCCAATCTTTTGTTAGGCTATCTTGATCCTGACTATTTTCTTGGTGGCCGAATGTCTCTAGATAAAGAAGCTGCTAAACAGGCTATGGATAAAGTTGCAAAGCCTCTTAACCTTGACACCTTGCAAGCTGCGGCAGGAATCATTGACTTAGTAGCAGAAAATATGGCTGGTGCCGCCCGTGTTCACATCGTTGAAAAGGGATGCGATCCGCGGCGTTACGCCATGGTAGCCATGGGCGGTGCCGGCCCATTACATGCATCACACGTAGCACGTAAGTTAGGCGTCTCTGAAGTTATTGTTCCACCAGCCTCTGGCGCTGCTTCAGCACTCGGGTTTTTGGCGGCGTCAATCGGTTACGAGATATCGCGCTCCATGCCAACCACACTTAAGAGCGCAGACTTTGCGACTATAAATGATTTATTAAGCGAGTTGGAAAAGGATTGCCGCGAACGATTAGTCGAGGCGGGAGGAGAAGCCTACGATGTAATCATTGAACGGTTTGCTGAAATGCGACTGAGTGGGCAAATGCACGAAATTACGGTCCGTCTCCCTGACGGACGACTTGCCGATGAGAATATTGTTGAGCTGAAACAAAGTTTCAGTGAAGAGTATACGCGATTATTTACCCATTTGTATGAAGGCGCTCAAATCGAGATTATAAATTGGCGCGTGCGATGTACCGGACCAGAACCAGACCTTTCGACCCAGCTTGATGGGTTAGATGATGGAAAATCAGCACTTAAAGGGCATAGGTCAATATACAACCATGAGGAACATGCACTGGGTGAAGCACCAGTTTACGATCGCTATTCCTTAAGAGCCGGCACCCAGGTCTCTGGCCCCGCTATTATCGAAGAAAGGGAGTCTACCACCATATTAATGGGCGGCGACCAAGCGGTTGTAGATAACGAGTTAAACCTACTTCTGACTATCAATCTACAACGGTTGGGTGATGTAGTTGTTGCATCGGATACAGCGTTTGAAGAAGCCATACAACGTATCGAAAGCGATCCAGTTGGCCTGGAAATCATGTGGAGTCGCCTCATTAACATTGCGGAAGAAAGCTGGCACACAGTAATACGCACCGCATTTTCCTTGATCATAGGTGAAGCACAAGACTTCGCTTGTGAAATCCTGGATGCCAAAGGAAAGCAAATCGTTCATTCCCCGCGCGCAATGCCCGTCTTCAATTTGACCCTTCCCATAGCCGTGAATGCCATGATTGAGCACCATCCGATTCAAACTTTAAAAGAGGGAGATGTTTTAATTACTAATGACCCATGGCTTTGCGCAGGTCATCTTTTCGACATTGCAGTTGCTGTACCCGTGTTTCGTGAAGGACGTATCGTCTCCTTTGTCGGCATTGTTGGTCATGTGTCAGATATTGGTGGGATCAAGGACGAATTAAATGCCCGTGAAATTTACGATGAGGGCCTCCAAATTCCACCCATGAAACTTTTTAGAGCCGGCGAACCAAATGAGGATCTCTTTACAATTATAAAGGAGAATGTCCGCCAATCTGACCAAGTGCTAGGAGATATTCATGCTTTGGTTGCAGCTGGAGTCACAGGTGCCGAACGCATTAAAGAATTCATGGACGATTACGGAATGCATGATTTAGAAGCCTTGGCACATGTCGTTCAAGATCGGGCCGAAATTGCCATGCAAAAGGCAGTACAAGAACTGCCCGACGGTGTTTATGAAAATATTCTGGATTCTGATGGCATCGATGAAGTCATGACATACCCGATCCAAATTACTGTAGGCGGCAGCCAGATTTCCGTTAATTTTGAAGGTGCTCCGGCCCAAACTGAACGTGGCGGTAGCAACTGCACCCTGAGCTATACAAAAGCGCATGCCACCTATCCCTTGAAATGTATTTTTACCCCTGAGGTTCCGGGTAATGCTGGTTGTTATCGGCCTATGCAAATTGATGCGCCAAAACAATCCATACTGAATTGCGATCGACCAAAGGCAGTAAACACGCGCGTGCGAACGGGTTGGTATATAGCTCCTAATATTTTTGCCGCTCTTTCGAAGGCAGCCCCAGATAAGGTCCAAGCGTTTACTGGATTACCTTCAAGTGCGCTTTTTTACGG
>CAYQFB010000125.1:0-2903 GCA_964416705.1 uncultured Alphaproteobacteria bacterium | reverse complement strand
CACGATAAACATTCAAAAATCCAGCTAATGCACCAAAAATAAAGAAAATAATTAATCCAAATGGTTTAGTCCCTAAATATTTATCCACAATAAGGCCAATTCCTACCCCTACAACCAAAGCTGCTATAATCTCTGTACTGATTTTGAAACCAAATCCAGCACCACTTTCTTTTTTTGTTTTTTGCTGAGGTGTATTGGTTGATTTAGCAGTTTGGATTCGATCTTTTAATTCTTGTAGTTTTTCTTCATCAACCATTATTCTTCATCTTGTTCACGAATTTCAATAGCTTTTTCAAGGTCTACAGAAACAAGTTGAGACACTCCTTGTTCAGGCATAGTTACACCAAACAAACGGTTTACTCTAGCCATTGTCATTCGGTGGTGAGTGATAACTAAGAATTTTGTACTTGAAGTTTTGGAGATCTCTTCAACAAGGGTACAAAAACGATCAACATTTGTGTCATCAAGTGGTGCATCCACCTCATCTAAAACACAAATAGGAGCCGGGTTTGATAAGAAAACAGCAAATAACAACGATAGAGCAGTTAATGCCTGTTCACCTCCAGATAATAAATTTAAATTTTGCAGTTTTTTTCCAGGAGGGCTTGCATAAATTTCTAATCCAGCCTGAAGTGGATCAGTTTCATCTGTAAATTTCAAATAAGCTTTTCCTCCTCCAAAAAGTTGAACAAACAGTTTTTGAAAATTTTCATTAACAACCCCATATGCTGCAAGCAAACGTTGTCTTCCTTCAGTATTCAGAGAGTCAATGGCTTCACGAAGTTTTGAAATTGCTGCAAGTAAATCACCTTGATCATTTTTTATAGACGAAACTTTTTGCTCTAAATCCTGAGCTTCTTCCTCTGCTAATAAATTAACACCACCCAATCTTTCTTGTTCAGCAATTAATCTTTCTAAACGTCTTTCTAAACTATCTATTTCTGCCAAACCTTTATTAGGATTAACCTGAGCTAGATCAAAAAGACCACTTAACTCAATTCCAAGACGTTCTCTTACCTGTGTGCCTAGTTGTTTAATTGTTTCATTAATAGTATCAACCGCACCTTCTAGTCTAATTTTTTCTTCACGTAATTCATTTAACCTTACTTCTTCCAATTTTAATTTTTTATTAATCTCATTTGCTGCCTGTTCTTGTTGTTGCAGTTCATTAGCAATCATACCGTATTCTTTTTTGTTATTATCGATTAATTTTTGTAGTCTTGTTTTTTCTGATGAAATAGTATTTGGCATAGATCGTAATTCAAGAAGGTCATTGTTTAATTTGATTTCTCTTTCTTTCAACTCCTCTAGTCTTTGTTGTGCTTTTTTTGAAATATCCATCCATTGCTTTTCTTCTTTAGAGAGTTGTTTTAATCTTCGATTTTTAAGCTGCTCTAGCACAGCTTTTGTTGATGAATTTTGTTTACCTTTGGAGACATAGCCATCCCAACGCCATATTTCTCCTTCCAAACTTACTAAAACTTGACCAGGCAATAAATTATCTTGTAATGTTAAAATATTAGATTTATCATCAATTAAACCTATAAAATCTAGCTTTTTTTTAAGGTTTTCTGGTCCTTTGATAAGATTTGAGAATTTTTTTATGTTTTCTGGGAAAGTCGTATTATTATCATGACTTAGTATACGCCAATGACTTGCCTGTTCTTCATTAATAGAAGCTATAAGCTCATCAGAAAATACTGCAGCTACAGCTTTCTCGTAACCATCTTCAAAATCTAAATAATCAATAATAGGATTATTATGCTGCCTTCCTTCTTTATAAGGATCTTGCTCATTTGCCTCTAAAAACAAATCACCTTGTTGTTTTTCAAGAATTGATTTTTCCTCTCTTACTCTTTCCATGTTTTCATTAGCGTCATCAAATAAAAATTGTTCACGATCCATATCATTTTTAATTTGTTGAATTCTGATCTGAGTTTCTTCTACTGCATTATTTGCTCTATCAATTTCCTTTTCTTGATTATCTAAATTGATAGTATGTTTTTGGAGTTCAGCAGCAATTTGACTTTCTTTAAGACGCATATTAGGCAGAGACTCTTGAACTTTTTCATACTCTACATTTACTTTTGCTACTTCTTGTGTTTGATCAGATACAAGACTATTTTGATCTTTTAATTTCACAGCTACGTCCTCTAATTTTGTTTTTTCAACTTCCCATTTTTTAAAAAACACTGCAGCTCTTGCTTTTGTAATATCTTTTTGGATGTTTTTATATCTCTCAGCTTGTTTGGATTGTTTTTTCAGAACTTCTAATTGCTCTTCTTGTGCTTTTAGTAAATCTTTTACTCGTTCCAAATTGGTTTCTGTTGCATTTAATCGCAATTCAGCTTCATGTCTTCGTGAGTGTAACCCAGTTATACCTGCAGCTTCTTCGAGGAGGTTTCTTCGTTGTTCTGGTTTTGCTGCTATGATTGCCCCGATCCTTCCTTGACTTACCATTGAAGTAGATCTTGCTCCCGTAGCTGCGTCAGCAAATAGTAATTGCACATCTTTTAAACGAACTTCTTTACCATTAACCCGATATTCTGAACCTTCACCTCGCCAAATTCGTCTAGTTACTTCTATTTCATTACTTTGATTAAATAGACTTGGGGCTTGGCGATCAGAGTTATCTAAATCAATTGTAACTTCAGCAATATCCCATGCAGGTCTTCCAGATGTTCCATTAAAAATGACATCATCTAGCTCACTTCCACGCATCTGCTTAGGTGAAAGCTCTCCCATAACAAAACGAAATGCTTCAACAAGATTGGATTTTCCACAACCATTTGGACCAACAATACCTGTCAAACCTTGCTCTATAATAACTTCTGTTGGTTCAACAAATGACTTAAAGCCTTTAACTTTAAGCTTTTTAAATTTAATCATTAACTATTCTGATA
>CAYQFB010000124.1:0-2947 GCA_964416705.1 uncultured Alphaproteobacteria bacterium | reverse complement strand
TTAATGAAAATGGGGGTAATGGCAAACGCTGCTCAATCATTAGATGCTGACACTGCAGAATTGGTTGTTGCAGAGTTAGGTCATAAATCATTTAGAGTTACAGATGATGACTTGTTAAAAGATATAGAAGATTTTGATGATCCAGAAGAAACATTAGTTTCTAGAGCTCCAGTTGTCACTATTATGGGACATGTTGATCATGGAAAAACCAGCATATTAGATGCTTTTAGAAGCTCAAATGTAGTTGCAGGAGAATCAGGAGGAATAACACAGCATATAGGAGCCTACCAAATTGGAGAAAAAGATAAAAAAATTACTTTTATAGATACACCAGGACATGCAGCATTTTCTAATATGAGAGCAAGAGGCGCAAAAACAACGGATATTGTTATTCTGGTCGTAGCAGCTGATGATAGTTTGAAACCTCAAACAATAGAGTCAATTGCACATGCAAAAGCAGCAAATGTTCCTATAATTGTTGCAATAAATAAAATAGATTTACCTAATATAGATGCTGAAAAAGTTAGACAAGATTTATTAACTCAAGAAATAGTTGTAGAAAAGTTAAGTGGAGATGTTTTAGATGTTGAGGTTTCTGCTATTAAAAAAACAAATTTAGGCAAACTTAAAGAAGCAATTCTTCTTCAAGCTGATATATTAAATTTAAAAGCCAATCCTAACAGAGCAGCTAGAGGTTCAATAATAGAGTCTAAATTAGAAAAAGGACGAGGTTCTGTAGCTACTGTACTCGTGCAAAAAGGAACTCTTAAGGTAAGTGATATATTTGTTTCTGGATCTGAATGGGGTAAAGTAAAAGCACTTGTTGATGATAATGGAAAAAATATTAAAGAAGCTCTACCTTCAACACCTGTTGAGGTTTTAGGATTTGACTCAAACCCTCTTGCAGGAGATGATTTTATTGTTGTTGAAAGTGAAGCAATAGCTAGAAAAATCGCTGAGTATCGTTTTAACAAATTACAAATTAAAAAAAACAAAGTAGTAAAATCAAATGTTGAAGAAATGTTTGAGCAAATTAACCAAGGTAAGATATCATCCTTACCAATTATTATAAAAGCCGATGTTCAGGGATCAGCAGAAGCAATTGAGAGTTCTGTTATAAAATTATCGACTAATGAAGTTGAAGTTACTGTTGTTCATAAAGGTGTAGGGGCTATTACTGAAAGTGATGTAGCTCTTGCTAATTCAAGTAAAGGATTCATTATCGGATTTAATGTAAGGGCATTGCCTCATGCAAGAGATGCTGCAAAAAGAGATGGTGTTGATATGAAATATTATTCAATAATATATGAGTTAATAGATGATGTTAAAAATTTATTATCTGGGTTACTTACGCCTGACATTTCAGAAAAAATTACTGGAAACGTTGAAATTAGAGAAATCTTTAGTATTTCAAAAATCGGAAATATCGCTGGATGTATGGTTAAGGATGGTATTATTTCAAATAATTCACAAATTAGATTATTAAGAGATAATGTTGTAATTCATACAGGTGTTTTAGCTAGCTTGAAAAGATTTAAGGAAGAAGTAAAAGAAGTTAAAAGCGGATTTGAGTGCGGGCTTATGATTGAAAATTATTCTGATATTAAAATTGGTGATATTATTGAAACCTATCAAGAAATCAAAACAGAAAGAAAATTGTAAAGTATAAGTTTATTTATGAGCAATCAAATGTCTTCACAAAGACAAATGAGATTTAGTGAATTAATTAGGTCTTTAATTAGTGAGTGTCTATTAGTTGAGGATTTTTATAATTTTACTTTTAAAACTACATCTATTACCATTTCATATGTTAAAATGAGTAAAGATCTAAGAATTGCAAATGTTTATTTAATGCCGTTAGGTGGAGAAAATAAGAATAAAATAGTTGAAGAGCTAAATAATCAGAAGCATATTTTCCATAAATTTTTATCTAGAGCAAAATTAAACTCTAAGTTTACACCAAAAATAAATTTTTATTTAGATGATTCTTTTGATGAGGCTGAGAAAATTGAAAAACTACTTTTAAATAAAAATGTTTCTAGGGATTTAAATGGATGAAAAAAAGCAAGGCTGGTTAAATTTATACAAACCAGTTGGAATAAGTTCTTTTTCAGCAATTTACAAAATTAAGAAAAAATTTAATATTAAAAAAATAGGACATGCTGGCACATTAGATCCTAATGCCGAAGGAATTCTTCCTATTGCTATTAATAAGACTACTAAACTAATTCCATTTGTAAGTTGCAACTCAAAAAAATATGATTTTAAAATAAAATGGGGAGAACAAACATCTACTGATGACTCAGAGGGTGAAATAATAAATTTTAGTAATACAATTCCAAACGAAGACGAAATAAATAAAATAATAAATTTATTTTTAGGCTATATTGAACAAGTACCTCCAAAGGCTTCTGCTATAAAAGTAAATGGAAAAAGAGCCTATGAAATTTTACGTGCTAATAAAAATTTTTCATTAAAATCGAAAAAAGTATTTTTAAAATCAATCTCTCTTATTCAATCTAATAACAATATATCTAACTTTTCAATTGAGTGTGGAAAAGGTTTTTATGTAAGGAGTCTTGCAAGAGATATAGCTCATCAATTAATGACATTTGGTCATGTAATTGAGCTTAAAAGGACTAAAGTTGGTAATTTTACTGAAAAATCATCAATTTTGCTGGACGATCTTCTAAAAATAGGGCAAAGCGAGTTCGAATTTAATTTTATCCACTCTTCAATATCTATGCTGGACGACATCTTGGCTTATGAAGTTGAAGAAAAGAATGATCTAAATGATCTTTCTTTAGGTAAATCAATTTTTATTAATAAGAATAATTTAATAAAAAAACCGTTAAATTCTGATAAAAAAGAATTAGTTTTTTTATCAAATAAGGGAAATATTATTTCCTTTGGCAAATTAAGTGGAGATTTGTTTCAACCAAATAAA
>CAYQFB010000123.1:0-2960 GCA_964416705.1 uncultured Alphaproteobacteria bacterium | reverse complement strand
ACTTGCTATTGAAGCTATTTGTAATCAGTTTATAAATAACTAAGATGAAAAAATTTGTTAATGAAGTAGAAAATATTTTATCTGAAAGTTTAATTGGATTTGGCAAAGCTCACTCTGATATAATTAATGTAAATTTATCCCCTGACTTTATATTTAGAAGAAATAAATCAAATAAAGATAAAGTTGCTCTTATCTCTGGAGGTGGCTCTGGACATGAACCATTACATGGAGGTTTTGTAGGTTATGGTATGTTAGATGCAGCTTGTCCTGGGCAAGTTTTTAGCGCACCTACACCTGATCAAATGGAAGCAGCATCTAATGAAGTTCACAATAACAAAGGAATACTTTTTATTGTTAAAAATTACTCAGGTGACATTATGAACTTTGAAATGGGCGCAGATATGATTGATCATAAAAATCAAATAGTTATAGTTAATGATGATGTAGCTGTTGAAGACTCTACATTTACAACAGGGAGAAGGGGTGTTGCTGGCACTATGATTGTAGAAAAAACTGTTGGCAGTTTTGCTGAAACAGGAACCTCTTTGGAAGAGTGTAAAAATTTTGGTGATCATGTCAATAAAATGACTGGCTCTATGGGTGTGGCATTTACAAGTTGTACTGTCCCAGCTGCAGGTAAACCTACTTTTGAATTGTCAAGTGATGAAATGGAATTTGGGGTCGGAATTCATGGAGAGCCTGGAAGGAAAAGGGAAAAAATAAAATCTGCTAATGAGATAACAAAAGAAATTCTAGAAACTATTTTAGATGATTTAAAACCAAACAATAATGAAGAGGTTTTATTACATGTTAATGGTTTTGGAGGAACACCGTTAATGGAGCTTTACCTTTTATTTGAATGTGCTCAAAAATTTCTTGAGAAAAAGAATATTAAGGTATCTAGGTCAATTGTTGGAAATTATACAACATCACTTGAAATGGCTGGAGGATCTTTCACCATAACTAAACTTGATGAAAATATTATTAAACACTGGGATAGCCCAGTTCATACATCTGCTTTAAGATGGAAAATGTAACTTTTAAGATTTATTATTTAACATCCTATTCAACACTTCTCTCAAATTATTGTAGACTTCATTTATCTATATAATTATTGATTTCAAATAATATGAAAACAATCAAAATATCAAAAGCAAAAAGACTCAGGTCAACACCTTATACTTCTAGATTAGAGAAACAAGGATTAACAGCGTATTCAGTTTATAATCATATGTTGCTACCTGCTGGATTCGAAGACTCCTTGGAAGAATCTTATTATCATCTTAAAAATTATGTGCAATTGTGGGATGTTAGCGGCGAGCGTCAAGTAAAGATTACTGGAATAGACTCAGCAAAACTTGTTCAGATAATGACATGTAGAGATTTATCAAAATCAAAAGATGGTAGATGTTATTATTGTCCATTAATTGACGATCAAGCAGGATTAATAAATGATCCAGTTGTACTAAGATTTAGCCAAAATGAGTGGTGGCTTTCAATTGCAGATAGCGATGTAATATTATTTGCGAAAGGATTGGCGATAGGAAAAAATTTTAATGTTCAAATTTCAGAACCTGACATAAACATCTGTGCAATTCAAGGCCCAAAAAGTTATGAATTAATGGAGAAAGTTTTTGGAAAAAAAATAGTAGATTTAAAATTTTTTGGATTTGATTATTTTGAATTTAAAGGAATTAAACATCTAATTGCAAAATCTGGTTGGAGTAAAACTGGTGGCTATGAAGTTTATGCAATAGGGAATCAGGCTTTAGAACTTTATGATCACCTATTTGAAATTGGTAAAGAATTTAATATAAAACCTGGTTGTCCACATTTAATTGAAAGAATAGAGAGTGCTTTACTTTCATATGGAAACGATTTTGACAATTCAGATAACCCTTTAGAATGTGGATTTGATAAATATGTAAATTTGGATAGTGACGTTGACTTTCTTGGTAAAGAAAAACTAAAGGAAATAAAAGCTCATGGTATAAAAAAAAAACTTATGGGTGTAAAAATTGATCATGAAGAAATTGAAGTAACCAAAGCTATTGATATTACTATAAGTTCTAAACGAATAGGGGAGTTACGTTCCGGAGTATACAGCCCAACTTTTAACCAAGTTATTGGTATTGCCATGATAGATAAACCTTTTTTTGAAATTGATACTAAAGTTGAAATAAATATTAACAACGAAATCAAATCTGGAGTTCTTTGCAATATTCCATTTGTTTAATATCTTAAATGTCTCATAAAGATTTATTTTTAGCTATGTTAGTACCATGCGTATTAGGTTTTGGTTTTGTTATAGCTAAACCAGCAATGGAATCCTTCCCTCCAATATTATTAAATGGATTAAGGTGGTCACTCTCAGGAATATTAATGTTTTATTTTTTCCCATTTCCAAAAAATTTTATCAAACAAATGTTTATTATTTCTTTTATTGGTTGTACTGTTCAGTATTCTTTAAGTTTTTATGGATTAAGAATATTAGATGGGGCATCAGCAACACTTTTTGTACAGGCAGAAATTCCCTTTGGTATATTAATTGCTTATTTTTTATTAGGTGAGAAAGTACCTTTAAAAAACATAATTGGATTAATTATTGCTTTCATAGGTATTGCTATACTTAGTGGCAATCCTAATCTTGAAGGAAAGTTAATAGGAGTAATTTTAATTCTTTCAGGAGCATTTCTATGGTCATTAGCGCAAGTTTTTGCAAAAGATGTTTCTGAAAAAATAGGAGGTTTAAGATTAACTGCTTGGCTTGGTATTTTTTCAGGCCCTCAATGTATAATTGCTTCATATTTTATTGAAGGAAATACTCTTGATTATATTTTTAAAGCTACATCAGAAGCATGGATAATAGTAATTTATTTGGCAGTAGGAATGAACGTGATAGGCTATAGTTGTTGGTACAGTGTCCTTTCTAGAAATCCAGTTAATAATGTCATGTCAGT
>CAYQFB010000122.1:0-2975 GCA_964416705.1 uncultured Alphaproteobacteria bacterium | reverse complement strand
TCATCAAAATCAAAAACTATTTTTGAATTTTCTCCACGATAAGCCATACCAATAACATCATTTACTTGAACCTCTCTGCAAGCACGAACGCAAAGATTACATTGTATACATGCATCTAGGTTTACTGCCATACTTGGATGTGAAGTATCTGGCTGACATGGAGTTTTTTTTGGGAATCTATTTTCTTTTAATTCAACTTTATCAATCCAATTCCAAAAATCAGAATTATTATCGTGCGCAACTTCTCTTTTCGGTTGGTCAGCTAATAACAATTCAAAAACTAATTCCCTAGATTTTTTTGCTTTATCTGAAGCGGTTTGTACCTTCATATTAGCTGAAGGTTTTCTAATGCATGAAGCTGCTAATACTCTCTCTCCTTCAATTTCAACCATACAGGCTCTACAGTTTCCGTCAGCTCTGTACCCAGGCTTATTTGAATAACACAAATGAGGAATTTCATTACCAAGTCTATTTGCGACATGCCATATTGTTTCATCTTGATTAGCCTCAACTTCCTTATTATTAAGATGAAACTTTATTTTCTTATTACTCATAACTTATCTCATTTGAAAAATATTTGAGAACTGAATTAAGTGGATTTGTAGCTGCTTGACCTAAACCACATATTGAGGCTTGGGACATTACTTCTGAAAGATCTGTAAGTTTTTCTTTATTCCAAATTTTTTCTTTCATGAGCTTTACTGTTTTTTCTGTCCCAACTCTACATGGGGTACATTGTCCACAACTTTCCTCTTCAAAAAATTTTAACAAATTTAGTGCAACATCTTTCATGTCATCTTTGTCAGATAAAACAACTATCGCTGCAGATCCTAAAAAACATCCTGCTTTAGTTAATTCTTTAGATCCATAATCGAGAGGAATATTATTCATTTTCGCAGGCAAAATTCCTCCAGAGGCACCTCCAGGAAGATACCCTTTAAATATTTGATTGTCTTCCATACCTCCACAATAATCATCAATTAATTGCTGGATTGTAATTCCAGCTGGTGCTACTTTAACCCCAGGATTTTTAACTCTGCCAGAGACAGAAAAACTATGAAAGCCTTGTTTTCCATCAATTCCTTGTTCTGCAAACCAATTTGGACCCTTCTCTATTATGTCCCTAATCCAAAACAACGTTTCAAGATTGTTAGTTAAAGTTGGTGAATTAAATAATCCAACCTCTGCTACATAGGGAGGTCTATGTCTTGGAAGACCTCTTTTACCTTCAATACTCTCAATCATTGCAGATTCTTCTCCACAAATATATGCCCCTGCTCCTCTTCTTAATACAAAATGACCGAGTGGAATAATGTTTTCTTTTTCTAATTTTGCAATTTCATTATTTAATATTTCTATTACGGAAGGGTATTCATCTCTCATATAAATATAAACATTAGATGCATTAATAAATAATGATGCAATAAGTGCACCTTCAAGAAATCTATGTGGATCTTTTTCTAAATAAGTTCTATCTTTGAACGTACCAGGCTCTCCTTCATCACCATTCACAGCTACATATTTTTTACCACTATATTTAGAAACAATATCCCATTTCATACCTGTTGGAAAACCAGCTCCTCCCTTACCTTTTAAACCACTATCTTTAAGTGACGAAATAATTTGTTCATTAGTTATAATTCCATCTTTAATTTTTTGTGAAATTTTATATCCACCATTTTTTATATATTGTTTTAAAGATATATAATTTGGAATAACTGCATCAAAATTTTTATTTTGAATTGCATCGTTGACAGATATTACAGAAGCTTTATCAACATAATTTTTTCCAACACAAACTGTTGGAGCTACATCACATCTGCCCATACACGGACCAGGAACAACTTTAATATTTTTGTTCTCACTATCCTTTAAATCTTTTAGTAATTGTTGTGCTCCAAATAATTCACAGGTTAAACTTTCGCACACTCTTACTATTTTAAGTGGTTCAAACTTTTCTGAATTTTTTACTATATTGAAATGCGCATAAAATGTTGCAACTTCGTATATCTCTGCAAGAGGTAAATTTGTTATTGTTGATAATGCAACCAAATGTTTATCATATAAAACACCATAATTATCCTGCAAAATATGCAAATATTCTATTAACTCATCTCTTTTAAAGTTAATGCCCTCAAAGAGAATTGAGACTTCTTCATAAAACTTATTTTCAGCTTGCCTGCCTTTTGGTTTCCATCTTCTCTTCTTTTTTTTTAGAGAGCTATCAGTTTGAGAAATAAATTTATCCATTTGAATTGAATTATTAATATATATTTTGTATCAGATTAAAATGAAAGATTCAGTTGAAAATGATGAAATAGTTTTAGATACTAGTGGTACAGAATGCCCCATCCCTGTACTGAAAGCTAGAAAACTTGCTCAAAAACTAAAAAATGGCAACATAATAAAGGTGATAGCTACCGATCCTCTTGCCACTGCAGACTTCGAGCACTATTGTAGTCAATCAGGTTTTGAATTTTTAGAAAGCTATAATAAAGATGATAAAATTATAATAAGATATAAATTTAAAAATTAAAGAAATAATTTATCAAAATCATAGTAATCAAATAAATCTCCTTTTTTAATAGCGCTAATATCTTCAGGAATTTCAACAACCCCATCTGAGTAAGATATAGATGATATCATCCCCGAACCTTGTTTAGGATGTTTAGTAATAACATATTCATTATTAATTAATTTTTTTGATACCCTTAACCATTCAAGTCTTTTAGTTTTTTTTATCATGGAAAAGTTTGTTTTAATTTTCTCTGGCTTCATATGTGTTATTGTTGAGCCAATTAATTTAAAAATTAGAGGCTTAACAACAAATGCAAATAATAATTGCACTGAGACAGGATTGCCTGGCAAACAAACAATATAAGTTTTTTTAATTTTCCCAATTGCTATTGGCCTTCCAGGCTTAATTGCAGCTCGCCAAAAAAAAATTTCTCCATTGTTTTTTAGAGTATTAATTA
>CAYQFB010000121.1:0-2981 GCA_964416705.1 uncultured Alphaproteobacteria bacterium | reverse complement strand
GTTCATTGACGATTCCCAATATGAAACGCATGGGTTACCCCGGCCATCTTGCCGGGGGCGTCGAGGCCGCATCCAGTGCCGGAGGACAGATCACGCCGCCCATCATGGGTGCAGCAGCGTTCGTCATGGCAGAGTTTTTGGAAGTGCCTTATACGACCATTGTGTTGGCCGCAATGGTACCGGCAGCCATGCATTACATCGGCGTATTATCAATTGTTCACTTTAAAGCCAAGCGACTTGGCCTCAAGGGAATGCCTTCAGAGGAGATTCCCAGGCTGCTGGCGGTGTTGCGTCGGGGTTGGCCCACAGCGCTGCCCCTGGCGGTTCTGATCTATGTTCTGTTCAGTGGTTATTCGCCGCACATGGCCGCCTTCTGGGGAATATCTGCCGCGCTGGCGGTTGGGTTGATCAACCCGATGCATCGGATCGGAATACGCGACATCCTAGACGGATGCGTCACGGGGGTTCGCTATGCCCTGGCTGTGGGTGCAGTATGTGCCGCGATCGGGATTGTGGTCGGTGTCGTCAATTCCACGGGCCTCGGATTTCGTCTGGGCTTTATGGTGACCAACGGCGCGATGGCGATAGGGGAGAATCTTTACTCACTGTTTTCCTGGATCCCGTTGCTTGATTTTTCAGTGCAGGGTCTAACGCTTTTCGTATCCCTGATACTGATTGCAATCACCTGTATCCTGATGGGTGCCGGTCTTCCGACGACAGCCCTCTATATCATGCTGGCGACTGTGGCCCAGCCGGCACTTGCGAATCTGGGTGTACCCCCCCTGGCATCGCATCTCTTTGTTCTGTACTACGGGGTCATATCAGAGATCACGCCTCCGGTATGCGCTTCGGCCTACGCGGCAGCCGGAATCGCGGGCGCTAATCCGTTCCGCACGGGAATTTCAGCGTTCACTCTCGGGATCGCTAAACTGATGGTGCCCATGGTGTTCATTTACTCGCCCGCGATGTTGATCGTCATTGAAGGACACTTCACCTGGATGTCATTTCTGTCGACGACGCTGAGTTGTGCCGTCGGCATTTTCATGGTGGCCACGTCGGTGGCAGGCTATTTTCTTGCTGTCATGCCTGTTGTGTTGCGTTGGACAATGGCCTTCGCCGGTGTGCTGCTGGTTGCGCCAGGAGGTCAAAGCGATGCTATGGCTGCAGTGATCGTCGCTCCGGTTCTTCTGCAGCAAATCATTGCGCGGCGAGGCGCAAAAACGGCCGCCTCTTGACGTGACGCAAAACGTAGATCATCAGACGACGGTTATCGGCGCTGGGATCATCGGAATCTGCTGCGCGCTCGAACTTTCCAGAATCGGACAGGCGGTGCATCTGGTCGATAGGGCGGGTCCCGCAGAGGGGACAAGTATGGGTAACGCTGGCGTTATCTCGCCATGGTCGTGCGTGCCTCAGTCGCTCCCTGGACAATGGAAACGTATTCCACGCTGGGCGCTAAGCCGGGACGGTCCAGTTGCGCTGCGCTGGCGTTATCTTCCCTACCTGTTGCCGTGGATTGGACGGTTCCTGGCCAGTGCTGGTGAATCCCGGATCGATGGAATTGCAGATGCACTCTTCACGCTGAACGAAGGTTCTCCTGACCTGTATCGCGCCTTCCTGCGCGGTACCGGTGGAGAGAGCCTGATTCGCGACGCCAGTTATATCCACGTATTTCGTAACCCCGAACATGCACAACCTTCATCACTGCAGTGGCGAATGCGCCTGGCCCGTGGCGTCCCTCTTCAGTTCGTGAGTGGTGATGAAGTTCGGGAAATCGAGCCCGCATTATCCGGTGAATATCGGGCGGCGGTGCTGATTCAACGCCAGGCGCGCTCGGTTAATCCAGGCAGGCTCGGAAAGGTGTTGGCGCGAGCCGCGCAGGAGCAGGGAGTCCACTTCCAGAACGCCGAGGTCACGGAACTGGTTCGCAGTCCTGACGGTATCTGGGAAATCCGAACACCCGAGCGGGTGATCAGATCGGCGCGGTTGGTGCTCGCCGGTGGAGCGTGGTCGGCTCGCCTATTGAAGCCTCTTGGGGTTTTCGTGCCCCTGGAATCCGAGCGGGGTTATCACACGGTTTTTGCCAACCCCGGCGTGACGCTAAGTAATTCAATTCTTGACGGCGATAAGAAGTTTGCGGCGAGTTCGATGGAAGTGGGGTTACGCTGTGCCGGAACCGCAGAGTTTGCAGGCCTCGACACGTTGCCTGATTATCGGCGAGCCAAGGCGATTGCTCGCTTGGCCAAGTCCATGATGCCGGGCCTGAATATTTCAGAGTTCAGTGAGTGGATGGGCTCAAGGCCGGCGACGCCCGACTCTCTGCCATGCATCGGCCCCGTTCCGCGTCAGCAGGGATTGTTTGGAGCATTCGGGCATGGCCATCTTGGGCTTACCCAGGCCCCCATGACCGCACGGATCATAGCGGCGATGATCAACGGGGGTTCGTGTCCGATTGACATCAGGCCGTACCGGCTCGACCGGTTCTGATACAAGCGCTGGTGTGACGCAGTTCGGTGCTCAGCCGGTATTGCGAAGGCCCGCAGCAATTCCGTTAATCGAAAGCAGCAATGCCCTCTGCATCTGGTCGTTACGGTCCCGCGTTCTGTCGCGGCGGCTGCGGGTGAGGAGTTCGACCTGCAGCACGCTGATCGGATCGAGATAGGCGTCCCGCACCTCGAGAGTTCTGCGCAACATGGGCTTGTCGGACAATAACGCGGTGCCCGTGATCGAGGTAATCATCTCGGTAGTAAGCGCGTGCTCTTCGACGACCTGGTCGAACAGGGAGTGCAGCGCGGGATCGACCAGACGTTCGACGTAATGGCGCGCGATAGCAAGGTCCGTCTTGGCCAGAGTCATTTCAACGTTCGAAACGAATGTTGAGAAGTAGTGCCATTCCGCGTACATCCGGCGCAGATCGTCTTCGTATCCGGCTTCGGTAACGGCGCGTAGGCCGCTGCCGGCACCGAACCATCCGGGTATGA
>CAYQFB010000120.1:0-2995 GCA_964416705.1 uncultured Alphaproteobacteria bacterium | reverse complement strand
GAATTATTTATTGAACACATTATTAATATTTTTTTTGTTAAGTTTTTTTCTTTTATTAAATAATCTTTACCAATAAAATTTTCTTTTTTATTTAATTTAACTGCAAATCCAAGTTGAGCTTCAAAAGGATTTTCTGCTGGTGAAATATCATGTCCCCAATGCAAATAACCCTTTTCCATCCTCATAATATCCATAGAGTGAGCTCCCGCATGAACTAAATCAAATTCTTTTTCTACACTTACTATTAATTCATAAATTTGTTTTGATTTTTCAATTGGTATGTAAATTTCCCAACCTAATTCACCAACATAGGATATTCTTTGAAACCACATTTCAATATCATTAAAAATAATTTTTTTTCCAGTACCAAATTTAAATTCATTATTAGAAAAATGCTTGCCAAATATTTTTGAAACTAAATCTCTACTTTTAGGGCCAAATATTCCAAGGCATGCAATGTTATCTGTTATGTCTTTAAATTCAATAGATTTATCTAAGTGTTTTAAGATATGTTTTTTATCATGGACTCTAACACCTGACCCTGTGACTATTCTAAATTTATTTTTGTCTACACAAGTTACAGTCAAGTCAGCTTCAATCCCACCTTTTGAATTAAGCATTTGAGTATACGTTATGGAGCCTATTTCATTTTTAATATTATTTGCGCAAATATATTGCAGAGAAGAATGAGTTTTTTCTCCACTTAGCTCAAACTTTGCAAATGGAGATAACTCAAAAAGTGCAACATTCTTTCTGGCATTTATTGTTTCATGTTTTGCTGATTCATACCAATTTTGATATCCATAACTGTATATATAATTAGTATCTTTACCATTTAAAGAATACCACATTGGTCTTTCATATGCGGCAGACTGACCAAAGCATGCGCCCTTGGCCTTTAAATGATTATGATAAGGTAACAACTTTATATTCCTTGAAGTGGTATGTTGCTTATATGGCCAATGCATTGCATACAAATTACCAAGAGTTTCAGTTACTCTTTCAGTAATAAATTCTAACTCTGAGTGAAATTTTTCAAATCTAGAAATGTCAAGAGAGAAAACATCTTCATATATCTCATCATTAATCATCCACTCTGCTGTAATTTTTCCAGCACCGCCTGAACTAACTATTCCAATACTATTAAAGCCTCCACATACATATAAATTTTTCATCTCAGGAGTTTCTCCCAACAAATAATTAGTATCTGGAGTAAATGACTCTGGGCCATTAAAAAATTTTCTTATTCCCGATTTTTCAAGACTTGGTATACGGTTCATCGCATTTATTAAATATGGTTCAAAATGATCAAAGTCCTCAGGTAACTCACCAAAAGAAAAATCTTCGGGAACTCTATAATTATTTGTAAAAGCAGGCTTTGCATTTGGCTCAAAAACACCAACTAATAATTTACCAGCATCTTCCTTTAAATATAAACAATTGTTGTAATCTCTTAGTACTGGTAATGATCTATCAATATCTTTAATTGGCTCACTTAAAACATAAAAATGTTCATCTGGATACAAAGGAATACTAGTATCAATCTCTTTTGCTATTTGCCTCGACCACATTCCTGCTGCAAGAACAACATACTCACATTCAATTTTTCCAAAATTGGTTTCGACACCAACAATTTTGTTATTTTTTGTCAATATTTTAGTAACAGGACATTTCTCAATTATCTGTGCTCCATTTTGCTTTGCTGCTTTTGCTAAAATGTTTGCAACTCCGACTGGATCCGCTTGCCCATCTCTTGCAATAAAAACACCGCCAACAATATCTTCAACGTTTATTAACGGATAAATTTCTTTTATCTCTTCTTTATTAACTTCTTTTGCTTCAATATCGAAACGTTGAGCAAAAGTAACCTGTCTCTTCAACTCTTCAAGTCTATCAGAAGTAGTAGCAACTGTAAGAGATCCATTTTGCTTTAAGCCACTTGATAAACCTGTTTCTTTTTCAAGCTGTTTGTATAAATTTAATGAATAATTTCTGAGCTTTGTAATTGTAGCGCTCGATCCAAGTTGACCAATTAATCCAGCTGCATGCCATGTAGTTCCAGATGTAAGAACATCTCTTTCTAATAATACTGTATCTTTCCACCCAAATTTTGCCAAATGGTATGCGGTTGAACATCCTGCTACACCACCTCCAATTACTACAACTTTACAAGAATTTGGTATATTATTTTTCATTAAAATTTATATAATTTATATTAAGTAATTATATTAATTTCTAAATAAATATATATTGAAATTATATTTACTGCTGAGTAATATTTAATCTAAGTATATGCAATTATTTATATGGCTGACTATCAAAAAATTTTAAACAATAATTTATTAAATGTTTGCATAGATATTTTAAAGGACATCGAAAAGAATGGATTAGATGGAAATAATCATCTTTATATAACTTTTAAAACAAATAATTCAAAAAACATAGTTCCAAATTGGCTTTTACAAAAATACCCCAATGAAATGACTATTGTTATTCAGCATGAATATTATCATCTATCAGTAAATAAAAATGACTTTAATATTGGACTCTCGTTTAATAATAAAAAATCTGATTTAAAAATATCTTTTGACTCAATAACTTCATTTGCTGATCCATCAGCTAATTTTGGACTTAATTATCAGTTTAACAAATTTAATAAAGAAGTAGTAAAAAAGAAAAATCTAAAAAATAAAGAAAAAAAATATGATGCTTCAAATGTAATTAATTTTTCTAATTTTAAAAAAAATTAATCGAGATAAAAAAAATCAACTAATTTTCCTTTATATAAATTAATACAAAGAGGTAAACCTGTAGGTAATTCAATAGAAGAAATTTCCTCTGGCTTATATATTTCAAGCTCAATCATCATTGCTCTTAAAGAGTTACCATGAGCTACAATTAAGATATTTTTATTTTGCTCTAAAAGAGGTTTAATTTTTTCTTTAAAATAAGGAGAAACTCTATCAACAACATTTTTTAAACTTTCACCATTTGG
>CAYQFB010000119.1:0-3020 GCA_964416705.1 uncultured Alphaproteobacteria bacterium | reverse complement strand
ATATAATTTTTATAAAGTGTGACTTAGGTTGATAAGTTAATACATTAAATTCAATTACTTGTTTTATAAAATTTATATTTGCTTACAAATAAAATTTGACATTAGGATTAATTATATTAATGTTCTTATTTTGTTCTTATTGCGATATTTACCAAATATTGTATTGTCTCTACACGGCGACACTACATATTGTGTTTTTCGACAATAAAATTTTTAAAATGGATAATTTATAAATGGCAGACAACTCACAGGTATCACAAAATAAAGAAACAGAAAAAAGCGTTAACTTACTAAGTCTAAATGTAGTTAGAAGAGACGGCTCAATTAGTTCTTTTAAATCAGATAAAATATCTGAAGCTATAAAAAAGGCTTTCTTGGCTCAAACTAAAATTCGAAATAATAAAAATAAAGAAAAAGAACAAGAAGATAGTATTCATAAAACCGTGGAAGAATTAACGCATAAAGTTGTCTCAGCTCTTACAAGAAGGATAGCTGACGGTGATATGATTCATATAGAAGATATTCAAGATCAAGTTGAGTTGGCGTTGATGAGAGATGAACATCATAAAGTTGCAAGAGCTTATGTTTTATATAGAGAGCAAAGGGCTGCTTCTAGGTATCATACAAAAAAACTTAAAGAACAGGTTGGTGCAAAAGCATCTTCTATGGCAGTAACAAAAAGAAACGGTGAGAAAGAACCTATATCACTTGATAAAATTACAAATAGAGTTTCTGTATTATCAACAGGGCTAAATATAGATCCAATTGTAGTAGTGCAAAAAGCAGTTCCTGGTCTTTATAATGAAATTACTTCTAAAGAAATTGACATATATTTAGCTGAAACAGCTGCTTCTCTTACTGTTGAACATCCTGATTACTCATATCTAGCCGCAAGAATTAAAGCAAACTCACTCCACACGGATACACCTGGTTTTATAATTGCTACAAAGAATCTTTTCGATGATGGTCTGCTAAGAGAAGATTATTATAATAAAGTTATGGCAAGTGCAGAAGATATTGAATCAATAATTGATTACGATAGAGATTATAATTTTGATTATTTTGCTTTTACTACTTTAATAAGAGCTTATCTTTTAAAATTTGAAAATAAAACTATTGAACGTCCGCAGGACTTGTGGATGAGAGTAGCATTGACTGTCTCAGGTGATACGTTCAATTTTGATAAAGTAAAGGAGACTTATGATAGTCTTTCTAATGGATATTATACGCATGCAACGCCTACTTTATTTAACAGTGGCCTTAAAATGCAACAATTATCTTCTTGTTTTTTGATTAGTATGGAAGATGACTCCATTGAAGGAATATTCAACACAATTAAGGACTGTGCCCTTATTTCTAAAACTGCAGGTGGAATTGGAATGCATGCACATAACATAAGAGGAAGTGGTAGTAGAATAAAATCTACTAATGGTAAATCTAATGGTCTAATCCCGTTCTTAAAAATATTTAATGAAACAGCAAAATCAGTTGACCAAGGAGGAGGTAAAAGAAAAGGTTCTTTTGCTGTTTATCTTGAACCTTGGCATGCTGATATAGAGCAGTTTTTAGAATTAAGAAAAAACACTGGAGCTGAAGAGTTCAGAGCAAGAGATTTATTTTACGCACTTTGGATTCCCGACTTGTTTATGAAAAGAGTTGAAGAAGATGGAGATTGGACTCTAATGAGTGAACATGAATGTCCAGGCTTATCTGACAACTATGGTGAAGAATTTGTAAGTTTGTACGAAAAATATGAAAGAGAAATGCCAAATTTAGAAAAAATTAAGGCGAGAGAATTGATGTCAAAAATTATTGAAGCGCAAATTGAAACCGGCCAACCATATATGCTTTATAAAGACTCCATTAATAATAAATCAAATCAAAAAAATATAGGTGTAATTAAATCTTCAAATTTGTGTGCAGAAATAGTTGAGTATTCTGATAAATCAGAAACATCAGTATGTAATCTAGCATCAATTGCACTACCTAAATTTGTTAAGAAATCAAAAAACAAACAAAATAAAGAATACGACTTTAAGGCCCTTTATAAAACTTCAAAGTTAGCTACTAAAAACTTGGATGAAGTTATAGATATAAACTTTTATCCAACAGGGAAAACTGAAATCTCAAATAGTAAACATAGACCAATCGGTCTTGGTATACAAGGCCTGGCAGATGTATTTTTTGAACTTGAAATTGCTTATGATAGTGATGAAGCTAAAAATATCAATAAGCTTATATTTGAAACAATTTATTTTGGTGCACTAGAATCTTCCCATGAGCTTGCCAAAAAAAAAGGTGCCTATTCTACGTTTAAAGGGTCCCCATTATCCAAAGGCAAATTTCAATTTGATATGTGGAACACAGAACCTTCTGACATGTGGGATTGGAAAACATTAAGAGAAAAAATAAAAAAAGATGGAGTCAGAAATTCACTTACAACAGCGTGTATGCCAACCGCATCTACTGGGATAATTTTGGGTAATACTGAAACATTCCAAATTCAAACTTCTAACATATATAAAAGGCAAACTTTATCTGGAGAGTTTTTATTAGTTAACAGACATCTTGTAAAAGCACTATCCAAAAGAAATCTATGGAATAAAGAAATGAGAGATAAAATTATATTAGAAAATGGATCAGTCCAAAATATCTCTAATTTTCCAGAAGATCTTAAGGAAACCTACAAAACTGTTTGGGAAACATCACAAAAATCAGTTATTGATATGGCTGCTGATAGAGCTCCATTTATTGATCAAACACAATCAATGAATTTATGGTTATCAACACCAACTTTTGGAAAAGTTAATTCGATGCATATGTATGCTTGGAAAAAAGGTCTTAAAACAGGAATGTACTACTTAAGGAGTAGGTCTGCTGTTGATGCAGTAAAAGTAACCGTATCTTCAGAAAAAGCAGCAAAAGAAGATTTTATTAAATCACAAATAAATAATAATAACGAATCAGAAGAGTGCTTAACATGCAGTGCATAAAGTAATATAAATAATGATATCAAAAGG
>CAYQFB010000118.1:0-3028 GCA_964416705.1 uncultured Alphaproteobacteria bacterium | reverse complement strand
ATAATTTTTAAAATCTCCATAAAGCATTGATTGTGCTATTTCAGGTTCTATATCAAGTTTTGCTTCAACTCTTGATGGAGAAATATTATCTCCGCCTGCATTAACAAGAATATCTTTTTTTCTATCGGTAATTTTGAGATAATTTTCTTCATCAAACTCACCTATATCTCCTGTATATATCCATCCATCAATAAGAGTTTTAGATGTAGCATCTGGATCATTCCAATAGCCATTCATAACGTTTTCTCCACTAACTAATATTTCGCCATCATCAGCAATTTTAACTTTAACACCATGAAAAAGAGTTCCAACAGTATCTAATTTTACTTTTTCTGGTGGATTGGCAGATACAACTGGCGCAGTTTCTGTTTGGCCATATCCTTGCAACAAAGGTAACCCTAAAGCTGTCAAATAAAGACCTACTTCAAAATTAAGTGCAGAGCCTCCAGAAATCAAAGCTTTCAATGAACCACCAAATCTTTTGTTTACTTTTCTTCTAACTAATTTGTCGAGAATATTATTCGTTAAATTTTCAAAAAAACTAAGTTTTTCTCCATTATATTTTTTCTTTCCCAGTTTTAAAGTAGTTGAAAAAAGAGTTCGGCTTAATTTTCCTTGTTTTTTTAAACCTTGTGAAATTCTTGTATGCAAAGAGTCATAAAATCGCGGTACGGCAGTCATAAAGTGAGGACTTACTTCACCCATATTCACAACCAGTTTGTCAATTCCTTCAGAGTAGTAAACTTGAGCGCCAATACCTAAAGTAAAAAACTGTAAAGTATGTTCATATGAATGAGATAAAGGCAACCAAGAGAGAAATTTAATTTCATCCATATCTTCTAATAGATTTTTTAATAATATTTGTGCACCAGTACAATTTGATAACATTGCTCCATGACTAAGCATGACACCTTTTGGATTACCGCCTGTACCTGATGTATAAATTATACATGCTGTATCAGATCTTTTAATAGATTTAATTTCATTTTCAAAATCATAATTATTATAGTCTTCACTCTCTACATTTTTCCATGCGTCATCTGTATTTTTTTCTAAAAGGTTATTCCATTGTAAGATATTAACAGGATTATTATATAACTTTTCATCATCATTAATTTTAATAAGGTTTTTACAATTCAAAGAATTTTCCACTGCGGGAAGGGCTTTAAGACAAAGTTCATGAGAAGATATGATTATACATCTTGCACCTGAATGATTAATAACATGACTGTAATCTGCGGTTGTGCTGGTAGTATAAACAGGAACAGTTATTGCTCCAATTGACATTATCGCTAGATCAGCAATTTGCCATTCAGGTCTATTTTCTGATAAAATTACAACTCTATCACCTTTTAAAACTCCTAAATCTATGAGAGATCTTGCTAAAGATTTGACTGATATCTCAACCTCTTCCCAAGTTAAAGATTCAAATTTATTATTATTTTTTTTCCATAAATAAGGTTTGTTTTTCATTGTTTTTGATTTTTCAAAAAACATTGTGATAATATTCTTATAATTATCGAAATTTATAGACATTTGACTTTACCTCCCTACAAACACTATTATTAATACCTATATTGAATTCATACTATGAA
Organism: uncultured Alphaproteobacteria bacterium; assembly: GCA_964416705.1. Lineage (GTDB taxonomy): Bacteria > Pseudomonadota > Alphaproteobacteria > HIMB59 > CACPNW01. The sequence goes on along the minus strand of CAYQFB010000118.1, from coordinate 1,433 downwards.
AACTATTAATAATCAAACCAATGAGGCAAAAAACCTTGGAAAACTGCCTGTTTGGAATCTCAAAGATTTATATCCTTCACAAAAAGATAAGAGTCTAACCAGAGATCTGAATATTATAAAGAATGAAACCATTAAGTTTGAAAAAAAATATTTTGATAAAGTTAAATCTTTAACCACTGATGATTTGTTTAAAGCAATTAAACAACTAGAGCAAATAGATGTTCTAATGGATAAAATATTATCCTATGCTCATTTGTTAGTTGCTGAAAATGGAAACAATGAAAAAAATAAAATTTTTTATCAACAAATGCAGGAGACTATAACTAATTATGCTTCTTCAATAATTTTTTTCACACTTGAATTAAACCAGATATCTGAAAAAAAAATTAACAAATTAATTAAAAGCCAAAAACTACAAATTTATAAAAACTGGATTATACAAAAAAGGTCTTTTAAGCCATATCAATTAGATTTAAAAATTGAAAAAATTCTTCAAGATAAAAGTATAACTTCTCATTCTGCATGGATAAGATTGTTTGATGATTTGATAGCCTCTCTTAAATTTCCTTTTAAAAAAGAAGAGCTTACTAGTGCGCAAATATTTAATTTTTTATCTGACAAAAATGAGTCTAATCGAAAGTTAGCAGCTAAATCTGTTGGGAAAGTTTTAAGCAATAATATTAAAATATTTGCCACTATTACAAATACATTAGCAAAAGATAAATCAATAAATGATAGCTGGAGAAAACTCCCAACTCCTATCAGTGCAAGAAATTTATCTAATGTAGTTGAAGATTCCGTTGTAGATAGTTTGGTCAATTCAGTAGTAGAATCATACCCAAAACTATCTCATAGATATTATACTTTAAAAGCTAAATGGTTTAAAAAAAAATATTTAATGTATTGGGATAGAAATGCTCCTCTGCCTTTTCAAAGTTCTAAAACATTTACTTGGAAGGAAGCACAAAATACAGTTGTTGATGCATACTCAAAATTTAATTCTAATATAGGAAATATTGTAAAAAAATTTTTTGATGAAAAATGGATTCATGCTCCTGTGTTAGAAGGTAAATCACCAGGGGCTTTTGCAGCCTCTACTGTGGCATCAGTTCATCCATTTATTCTTGTTAATTTTCAGGGAAAAACAAGAGATGTCTCAACTTTAGCCCATGAATTAGGACATGGCGTTCATCAATATCTAGCTGGGAAAAATCAAACACATTTTAATGCATCAACCCCTTTAACTCTAGCAGAGACTGCTAGTGTATTTGGGGAAATGCTTACATTTAAATTAATACTTGAACAAGCAACATCTAAAAAAGAAAGAAAAGCTCTCTTAGCAAACAAAGTGGAAGATATGCTTAATACAGTTATTAGGCAAATTGCTTTTTTTCAATTTGAAAAAGAAATTCATACCTTGAGAAGAAGTTCAG
>CAYQFB010000117.1:0-3068 GCA_964416705.1 uncultured Alphaproteobacteria bacterium | reverse complement strand
CTGCCTCATTCCGATCCCGAAAGAACGCGGATTAGGGAAATTCATAGGCCTGTTGCGCAACCCATGCCGCATGCTGACACCCGCCCTTCCCTTTTGTTTGGCATCGACCTGGAAGATGTCCGCGACCAGATTCCTGACGGTCATCAGTATCAGGACCGACTCGAACAAAACGTGCTCAACCTTTTGGATAGGCTCAACAGTCTCGAGATCAAAGGCACCTTTTTTACGGTCGGCTCGCTCGCCCGGAGGCATCCCAGCCTCCTGCAGGAGATTGCCAGCCAAGGGCATGAGATCGCAGCCCACGGTGACACTCACACGCAACTAACCAAACTGGATCGCGACAGTTTTCGGGACGACCTTATCAGGAACCTGGAAGCCCTGACCAAGGCCCAATCCAGCGATGTGGCGGGATTCCGTGCGCCAACCTTTTCTATGACCAAGCAAACACAGTGGGCGTATGAGGTTCTGTCCGAAAATGGCATTTCCTACAGCAGCTCAGTTCTGCCCGCGCGGAACCCTCTTTTCGGTTGGCCGGAGTTTGGCCCTGGGCCAAGGATGATTCCCGCAGGACGTGGCGTTTTGGAAATCCCGGTCACACTACATCCGAGACCGCTGCCACAGGTTCCCCTTGCAGGCGGGGTTTATTTGCGGGTGTTGCCATTCGCTTTAACCTGCTGGTCGCTTGCCCGCAAAACCGCAACCGAGCCGATTACCACCTACATCCATCCCTACGATATTGATTCCGGCCAGGAGCGGTTCATGCACCCTGATCTTAATGAAAGCAAGGCCATGAACTGGTTGATGTACGTAAATCGTGATAAAGCGCTCGACCGACTAACCCGGCTGAGCCAAAAATGCCGGGTATGGCGATACTGCGACTGGGCCCATCATTGGTCACAGATCTAGAAGATAGCGGAGAGGGGAATGTTTCGGCCCCGCAATAAATCAACGACTTATAACCAAAACCCTGCACTATGAATCGGGACGTTCCTCATTTCGGACTTGCATTGAGGGAGGCTTTGGGAATCGATCTCTTTTCAGATAGTATCCGAGGCACGTTCTGACGCCTTTGAACTCCGCCTTGTTCTCATATACCGAACCCGGGAGGTTAAGGATGGGCCGCGTTACACGACTCCTTGCTGCACTTATCCTGACTACAGCGTACCCTGCTACGGCAGGAGATTTCGCAAACCTTCTGGACCGGACTGGTTCGCTGTCTATCGCAACCGAATCAGCAGGTGAACCCAACCGAGTTGAGGGTCGCATCTTTGCGCCAGTTGCGCCGAATGACACTGGTACAGCCAATTTCCTCCTGGATTTATCTGCATATATAAACGCGGGTTCCAATGACATCACTGAATACCATGACGACAAAGGCCATTTAGGTGGTTCATTTCGAATCGGGCACCGTCAGTTAAATACCGAGGGCGACTGGATCTACGGGGTCCACTCAGCCTACTCGGTAAGAAACATGGACGGAAATAACTATCAGACGATTGCTGTCGGAATTGAGGCTCTATCAGCGAATTTTGATGCCAGATTCACAGGCATCATTCCTGTCGACACGACGGTCCACCTGATTCAGGGCACCAAGCATCTTGGAATAACATTAGGGGGCGTGGAGTTATCATTAGTTCGACCACTATCCGAGCGAGTCTCGGGGGAAATTGCAGCTTACTATCGAGATGGAGACTACGGGAGCAACTCGGCCGGAATAGCAATCAGTACCCAAATACAGGTAACGGGTTCACTTAGTTGCGGGATTTCAATCAGTCACGACGATCTATATGACACTCGGGTAAGCGGCAACCTACTCTATGAGTTCGGTAAAGGGCACAGTTCCAACAGCGGGTCAGTTTACGAGGGTCTAGTAGGGCGACTCGGCCAACCTAGCGGACTAAATACGTCCGTAGTGAGGATCCATGACCCGATATGGGACGACTGGCTCCCAGCATGTGACGCCGCGAGCCTTGCGCTTAGGGCCTTCGCGACCACTGTGGCATGCGGTTCAGGGACAACGCCGATTGCCTGTGCAGAACAGGTCGCTTGGGATGTTTGCTGGCTCCTTGAGGGCGCTGGGATTATAGATGCACAAGCTGTATGCGGCGCCGCAAGTTTTACAACTGCTGCTGCGAGATGCGCAGAGGGCGGTACCGCAGCTTGTGTGAGCGCGGCAACTAGCGTGGTCCTAAAGGCTATGGGCTGTTAATAATATCCTTAGATCGGGAGGTAGGGGCATTAGCTTACTCACCGGTGAAATGTACCGATCTTCAAGCGAAAAAACTCGCGGAGCGCGCGGCCACTTCTCGTTCTATCGCATTTTTCTGCGCTTTCCTAATTGCCAATAACACACATGTGCAGACTTTAAGGGGAAGGCAGCGGGATCGAGACGCATCGGTACTTCATCTTCCCCTCTAGGTTCTGCTGTGTTGGGGTCTCCGTTAATCCGCAGCGCCAGGCGCTTTTCCCATCTGCGGATGTTTAAATGGCAACAGCGTCCTCGTCCGCGATCGCACAGAACATCAACAAAGCAACAGTAATAATTATTTTCATTTCAAAACATTCCAAGTGCTCGAACTTTATGAAATTGCAGGTTCGTTAATCTCGCAATGGTTACCAAAATGACGAAGTTTGAAGAGCGAGCCCGATGACTACTGCTGTATAAATCGAGGCGCAACATCCATACCCCATAACCATTGCGGGCTGCTTCCTAAGAATGCCGTAGAGCAAACCAATTACCGCAAAAAGAAGGTATCCCGCCCAGGTCAAAAGGGACATGCCATTTATATGCTGCGTGTGCGTGATCCAGATTTTTATAACCTGAGGGATCGTGATTAATGCTGTCGCGAGTCCCGCCGATGCATAGAGACCGTCAACGATCTTTAAGGCGGTGGAGGTTGCCATATTCGTGGCTCCTTTTTTATCCCAAACAATTACTGAGTCACGCCCAAACGTGGCGGCACTTAACTCGCTATTTCAGGCACTTACGTATTCGCCAGCATCCGCTAAATCTTAAATGGCGGAGAGGGAGGGATTCGAACCCCCGGTACCTTGCGGTACAACGGTTT
>CAYQFB010000116.1:0-3090 GCA_964416705.1 uncultured Alphaproteobacteria bacterium | reverse complement strand
AACTTAAAAAATTAATAAACCCATCTGGAGTTAGAAAAATGAATAGACCTTTCCCATTTGCATTTACTTTAGGTGCAATCGCAATTGTAGTTCTTTATTACCTTTTTTCGGAATCAGAAGAACCAAGTCTAGATAATGTCGTTAATGAAGAAACTAATTCTTCAATGGTTTCTTCGACTTCTTCTGTCGGTCTCATAGACGATACAAGAATTATAAACGCAGAAAGTGAACCGGGTAATTGGTTGTCTCATGGAAGAACATATGAAGAACAAAGGTTTTCGCCTTTAAAAAAGATAAATAAGGACAATGTTTCTAAGTTGGGCCTTGCTTGGTTTAAAGATATGAATACCAATAGAGCACAGGAAGCAACTCCTATAATTGTTGATGGAATAATGTTTTTAACTAGTTCTTGGAGTCGAGTATTTGCTATAGATGCAGTTTCTGGAGAAACAATTTGGTCTTTTGATCCAAAAGTTCCGGGAGAGGTTGCAAGACAGGCCTGCTGTGATGTTGTAAATAGGGGTGTTGCTGTTTATAAAGGGAAAGTCTATTTTGGAAGTCTTGATGGTCGTCTTTTTGCTTTGAATGCTGAAACTGGAGAAAAAGTTTGGGAAGTTAATACTGTTATTGATAAGACCAGATTCTATACCATAACTGGAGCTCCAAGAGCTGCAAAAGGAAAAATCTTTATAGGAAATGGAGGTGCAGAATTTGGGGTTAGAGGGTATGTAACCGCTTATGATTCAGAAACTGGTGACCAAGTATGGAGATTCTTTACTGTACCAGGAGATCCTAGTCTAGGCTTCGAAAATTCTGCTATGGAAATTGCAGCTAAAACTTGGAAAGGAGGTAATTGGTGGGAGTTTGGAGGAGGCGGAACTGTCTGGAATTCTATTGTTTACGACCCTGATTTCAATAATGTTTACCTTGGAGTAGGTAACGGCTCTCCTTGGACTAGAGTTATAAGATCACCTGGAGGGGGCGATAATCTTTTCCTTTCCTCAATAGTTGCTGTTGACGCAGACACAGGTGAATATAAATGGCACTATCAAACCACTCCTGGTGATAACTGGGATTACACGGCTGTACAAGATATAGCTTTAGCAGATATGGAGATTGATGGTGAAAAAAGGAAGGTTCTTCTTCAGGCTCCAAAGAATGGATTCTTCTATGTAATAGATAGAAAGGACGGAAAACTGTTAAGAGCTAATCCATTTGCAACGATTACATGGGCTTCGCATGTAGATCTAGAAACTGGTAGGCCAGTGGAAAATCCTGATATGGATTATTCGAAAGATGCAAAGTGGATATTGCCTGGGCCTTTAGGAGCACATAATTGGCAAGCTATGTCAGTTGATCAAGAATCAGGGATGGTTTACTTACCTGCACAAGATAATCCTTTAATTTATTCTCTAGCCGATGAATATAGAAAAACAGGTATTTATAAACGTAATCCCGGAAGAGTAAACTTAGGTCTTGAGTTTGGAAGAATAACTCAATTATTTTTAGATAATATTGCTGATTGGCCAACACCTAAGGGCTATTTGAAAGCTTTTAATCCTTTAACGGGTGAAGAGTCTTGGTCAATTGAAATCCCCCATTATTGGAATGGAGGTGTTATAGCTACTGCAGGTGGTCTGGTTTTCCAAGGAGATGCCCTTGGTATGTTAACTGCTTATGACAAAGATACAGGTGAACAACTCTGGCAGTTTAATACTTATACTTCCATGCTAGCTCCTCCTGTAACATTTGAAATTGATAGTGAACAATACCTTTCTATCTTAACTGGAACAGGTGGAGGAGATCTCTTTTCCGGAGAACCTCTAGATCCAGTTGCTAAACCGGCCTCTTTAAACTACAACAACTACGGCAGATTATTAGTCTTTAAGTTAGGTGGAACAAAAGAGTTACCACAACCTAATCTAAGAAATAGGGATATACCGAAACAAAAGTTAGCAGAAGTTTCTATAGCTGATATAAAAAGAGGAGAGATTCAATATCATGACTTTTGTGCTGCCTGTCACGGTTTAGTAGTGAGGTCTGGAGGAGTAATACCTGATTTAAGGTTAATGAATGAAGGAACCCACTTAGGCTTTAATAAAATAGTACTCGAAGGACTTCTATCAAATAATGGCATGGCTTCATTTGAAGATGTCCTAAGCAAAGAAGATGTTGAGTTAATCCATCATTTTATAAAAGCCAGAGCTGAACAAGATAGACTCGTTCAGGTAGGTGAAACAGTCGCTGGTGAAGAAAGGCTAACTTGGCAAGATCTAGAGTGACAAGGTTAGGTTAATTGTTTGGAACTCTCTTAGGGGGAAGGCTAGGAGGAGCAATTTTTCTAAATTGGAATGTTGGCTCCTCTCCATCTTGGCCAGCAGAAGAAGTTACTCCTTCGTAAGACTGTCCTTCATCTATTTCTTTCGGGCCGGTTAATATATTCCTGCTAAGGGTACCATTTAAAATTTCGCCTTCTTCAATCTTCTTCAAAGCTTCTGTAGCTTTTTTAGCATTTTCTTCAGTCCATTTAATTGAATAGGCTCTAGGCTTGTTGATAGGAATCCCTGCTTCATCGAGCTTTCTTACCCAAAAAAAGATATTTCCTGGTTGCTGGTCTTCCTTATCAGGTTCATCTATAGAAATCCATAAAACCCTAAATTCTTCTGGCATAATCTGCGTCGTTGGCCATCCTAAAATCTGTTTTGTTCCTTGCCAACTCAACAAATAGAAAATAAACATAATCGAAACTACAAGTGTCTTGATTGAATTAGTAAATTTTGAATACAAACAAAAGCACAATAACAATACCGCAACTGCAACATAGGCTATAACCAGTAAAAGTCTCTCCTCAATCAACTTTATTCTCAGTTAAAGAAGATTTTCCAAGAGCTCTAGTTAATAATCTCTTAGGAATCTGATTTACATTAGATATAGTTTTTTTTGAATCTACTGTAAAACGAACAGCAGTTTTCTCATCTCCAACTCCTTCTAACTCATGACTCCCAAAATAAACAAGCTCGACTTCAGGATTAAGCTTTTCTACCTTAACGTCTACAGTCAAAGGCTGATCGTAATTTGCTTGATAGTGAA
>CAYQFB010000115.1:0-3213 GCA_964416705.1 uncultured Alphaproteobacteria bacterium | reverse complement strand
ATAGAATCGAAAAATTGTCTAAAAATCATTAAATTATCTTACCATCAACCACGAGGAATTTTGAAAGTAAATTCATCGCAATTACCTGCAATATATGTTATTTTGAAAAATGGTGGTACTCACCATGTTAACCAAAGATAGCTAGGTTAAAAAAGGTAGATAAACAAATGAGTTCCTGTAGCTTATTAGCATAGAACACTAGATTCTTAATCTATATTAGCACTCTTTGAGGTTGTTCTTGTGAATACGATTATTTACTAAGAATATTAGAATACCCTAACTTTTTCAGCAAATCATCTATCAATATTCCGATCCAATACGCAACACGGTGGTACCACGCTACTATGGAGCACGATATTGAGATGTTATTTTATTCCACATATATTTACAGACAGTAGTTAAACCACGGAAAGTTGAATGATAGAATAGCTCAATGAAAAAAATTATAAAATTTCTATTAGTTTTGTATTATCTTTTTTCTTTTAGTGTTGTAGCCCTTGAATATAATTCTAATGCATCCCTTAAATTTGATCCTGAAATTGCTACAGGGCAGTTAGATAATGGTTTAACCTATTATGTCTTTGAAAATGATGAGCCCGAAGATGTAGCTTACTTACGCCTAGTCATTAGAGCCGGCTCCTTGCAAGAAGACGAAGACCAACAAGGCTTAGCTCACTTTGTGGAGCATATGGCTTTTAATGGTTCAACAAATTTTGATTCTGGTGAAATTATCAATTTTTTAGAATCAATAGGCATGGAATATGGCGCCCATCTCAATGCATCTACAGGATATGATAAGACAATATATAAACTAAAGATTCCAACAGATGATCCAGCAATAATAAAAAAAGGCATGCTGGCTCTCTCTGATTTTGCGGGAGAAGTCAGTTTTGAAGAACAAGCTTTTGAAAATGAAAGAAAAGTTGTTGTTGAGGAATGGCGTGGATCATTAGGCTCATCGGAGCGACAGAGTGAAAAACTAATTAAAATTCATTTTGCAAACTCTAGATACGCGGAACGCAGACCTATTGGGAAGGTAGATCTAATTAAAACATTTGAACCTCAACGAGCACGTGATTTCTATTATGAATGGTATCGTCCTGAATTAATGGCCGTGATTGCTATCGGTGATTTTGAAAAAGAGAATATCGTTTCTCTGATCAAAGAACATTTTTCCTCACTGACTAATCCAACACAGGCAAGACCGCGAGAAGTATACAACGTACCTTTGACTTCAAAAGACAGCGTTCATTTTGTTACCGATACCGAAGAAACAACAACTTTGCTTCAGATACTCTTCAACCATAAGGCAAAACCCTTTCGCACTCAGAGGGATTTCCGTGATGATGTGATCCTTTGGATGTATTTAGATTTACTCAACTTACGACTGAGTGAAATTGCCTTGCAAAAGGACCCACCCTTTGTCGCTGCTGGAATCTATGATGATCAATTGACACCCAAGAACACCCAATATACCCTAGCATTCATTCCGCTGAAAGATGATTTCGAAAAGGGCTTGCAAGCAATTCTTACTGAAATTGAACGGGTACGCCAATATGGTTTTTTAAACAGCGAACTCAAACGGATTAAGGATGACTATCTGTCTTATTACCAAGAGATTTACGATAATCGTGATGACCTAGATAGCACTTTTTTCATAGAGGACTTTATAGACCGTTTTGTCAGTAAGGAAGCAATAACAAGTATTGTTTTTGATTATGAGTTAATCAAGGCTATACTCCCCACTATTACAACTGAAGATCTCAAAACAATTACGGATCAATGGTTTTTAGATAAAGGACGAAAAATTGTTATTACTGCACCGGAAAAGAATTTAGACAGTCTTCCTACACCTGATGATCTTCTGACTTTACTAAACCAATCATCTCAAAACCAACTAGCAGCCTACGAGGAAGATGATGTAACTCAACGTCCTTTACTTGAAGTATCACCCGTTCCTTCAAAAATAATTTATGAAAAATATCATAAACAACTGGATACAACCGAGTGGAGGCTAGCTAATGGCGTACGGGTCATCCTAAAACCAACAGACTTTAAAAAAAATAGCATAACGTTTTCTGCACAAAGCCCGGGTGGCACATCTTTAGCAAGTGATGAGTTTTTTGTATCTGCCGATAAGGCCATCGATGTTGTAACATATAGCGGGCTTGGTAGTTTTAATGCCATTGAATTAAATAAAAAATTAAGTGGCAAGAATATTTACATTGAACCCAAAATCTTTTCCCGTTCCGAAGGCATGTCAGGAAGTTCCACGGTAGAAGATCTGCCGACTTTGTTCGAGCTAATCTATCTTTATTTTACTGCACCACGTTTTGATGTTGATGATTTTGAAAACTATAAAAACAGTGAAAAAGAAAAGCTACTTGATCGGCAACTTGATCCTGAAGAAGTGTTTTCAGATTTGTATATATCAAAATTCTATAACAATCATTATCGTGTTCGTCCTTGGACACTCGAACTTCTTGAAGAAGTAGATTACGAACAAGCTTTTCAATTCTACAAAGAGCGTTTTGATAATGCAGGTGACTTTACATTCTACTTCGTAGGGAGCTTTGATCTAGAAAAAATTAAACCATTAGTAGAGACATATCTAGGAGGTTTGCCAAGCACATTCAAAAGAGAAAATTGGAAAGATAGAAATGTTGATTACTTTAGAGGAATGCATTCTGATACGTTAAGGATGGGGTTAGAACCAAAGAGTACGACGTATCTTATTTATACAGGACCATTTGCATATCACATTCGCAATAGGTTGAATTTTTATGCAATGGAGAAAATGCTGAACATTCGCTTAAACGAGACTGTTAGAGAAAAGATCGGAGGCGTTTATAGTATTGGGGCGCATGGATGGAAAGATAAGTATCCAAACCAATCTTATGTATTTATCATTTCCTTTAATTCCGATCCTGAGCGACAAGAAGAAATTATCGAAGCGATTGAACAAGAAATAGAAAATTTACAAGAAAATGGTTTGAGTCAATCGTATTTAGATAAAGTAAACAAACAAATGTTACAAGAATATCGAGAAGAATATAAAACTAATGATTTTTGGTTAAGCACTTTTGAATTTTATGATTGGATAAAGGAGCCCTATTCGAACATTTATCGTGTAGAACAATTGCATCAACAAAGAACATTAAAAGAAATAGTAAATTTGGCTAGAAAAACTTTTATAAAAAGAAATTATATGTT
>CAYQFB010000114.1:0-3234 GCA_964416705.1 uncultured Alphaproteobacteria bacterium | reverse complement strand
AAAATTTTCTAAAACGTCTTTATACATAGTTCCGTATAATATCTCATCACCAACACCCTGTTCACGAATAATTAATAATTGTTTTTTTGGGTCTATTTTTCTTTTATGTAAAAGCTTATCCTTTATTAAATTATATGAATCATTCCTATATATAAAATTATCTTCATTTAAACGGCCATCAAAATGCTCCCATGCTTTTATAAAATTTTCTTCCTTTAAGTAAACATTTGATAATAGTTTATGTGCAGTGGCTGAACTTCTTATCCCAAGGGATTTTTTGGAGAATTTTTTTGCTAATTCATTTTTATTTAAGCTAAAATAAGTTTTTGATATATTGCCTAATATTGTTGACTCATCTGGAAAAAATTTAAGTGCTCTTTCATAAAGTGATAAAGCTTTTTCTGAATTATTAGTTTCAAGATAAAAACCTGCAATATTATTTAATGTTTGATAAGAGTCAGGTTTGATATCTAAAGCTTTTAAATAATATTCTTCTGATTTATTTAAATTTCTTAACTCATAATATACCTCTCCTATTGAATTTAATAATGAAAGATCTTTTTCATCTATCTTCAAACCTTTAAATAAATAATTTAGCGATTCATCATATTTTTTTTCTTTAAACAAACACAATCCAATTAGATTTAATGCTTTAGTATTATTTTTTGTTTTACTTAATATTGAATGGCAAATATCCTTTGATAAATTATAATTTTTAATTTTATAATTTATATATGCTTTATCTATCCATACAGCGATCAAATCACTTTTTATTTTTAATACATCTTCAATTAAATCCAATGATTTAAGATAATTTTTTTCTTTTAAAAAAATATTATAAAGATTTAATTTTGAATTAAAGTTGTTAAATTTATTTATTAAATCAAGATAACTTTTCTTTGCATCTTCTATATTTCCCTGATCCTGTTCTATAAAAGCTAAATTAAATTTTAGTTTTTCATTAAGTGGATATTTTTTTGAAATTTTTTTTAACTTAAGATAAGCTCTTTTTTTATCTCCTTTTAAATATTCACTTAAAATATTATTAACTTTTGAAGCAACATCAGTCATAATTTATTTAAAACTTTATTTATATTTTCAATTGTTTCTTTAATAGATTTGTCAATTTGAAAAATTTGAACATTTTTATACCATGGTGTTTTATTGTTCTCATTACTCCAATAAAAATATGTTGATGATATTTTAGGACAAATTAAAAGTGTTTTTACACCCATTGCTGCTGCTATATGAGCAGTGGAATTGCTTACTGTAACAAAAATATCTAAATTTTTTAGTATGCTCATCAAGTCATCAAGATCGTTAAATAGATTAATTTTTTCAAAAGAATAAATATTGAAGTTTTTATTCTCTGTTTTTTTAATTTCCTCTTTAACATCTCCATATTGGAGGTTAATAAATTGTCTATTTTTTTTTATAAGAGGCTTAAAATCTGCTAAATTTAATGACTTAAGATTTCCATATACTGAAACAACACTTTTCCAAGAAAGACCGATTTTTAGATTATTGTTTTTAAATATAGGATCATTTTTAATTTTCATAGTTTTATTGTGGTCATCAACTAAGTAAGATTGCGTTAAAAAATCTTTTTTATTTTTTCTAAAATAATTACATAAACTCCCAGCAAATATTATAGAGTCAAAGTGTTTTAAATCATCTTTATTTTTTGAGTAAAAACCATCAGGAACAAACTTCTTACTTTCAAATGATCTTTCAAAAATACTTATCAATCTTTTATCTGTTTCAATTTTTATATTATTATTTAAATTTATTAATTCTTTATACATTGAGCTAAACAATATTTCCTCACCTATTCCTTGTTCTCTTAGGATAAGAATTTTTTTATCAACAACTGTTTCTTTTTGAGCTTTTAATGTTTGCCCAATAATAGATTTATTTTTAGATTTTAAAAATTTAGGAGTTCCTTTTCTTGACTCAAACAACTTCCAAGCCTCATCAAACTTATTTTTATAAATATATAAATAAAACAAACTTAAATCAAGAGATGGACTTACGACTTTATTAATTATGGCTTTGTCATAAAATTTTTTTGCGTTTTCAAAATCCTTATTTCTTGCGTATGCTATAGAAATGTTAGATAAAATTTCAGTATTTTTAGGTTCGTATAATAAAGCTTTTTCATATGCTTTTATTGCATATAGATTCTTGTCTTTTAAACTTAAATAATTACCAATATTTATTAATGTTTTACTAAACTTGTTATTAATTTTATAGGCTTTTTTAAAAAAAATAAATGCTTTTTCAAGATCTTCTAAATCAAAATAAATTTTTCCTAAATTATTATAACTGTCAATATATTTTGGATTAACAATTATTGCTTTATCAAAAATATTTTTAGCTTTTTCAATTAATTCTTTTTTTAAAAAAATTAATCCAAGAATATTTAAGGCAAATGGATCTTTTGTTTTGTCATTAACAATTTTTTCTAAAATAGTCTGTGCGCCATTAATATTTTCTTTTATATATTCTATATACCCGAGATCTCTTTGCGCCTCAAAATGATTGTTATCTATCTCCAGAATCTTTTTTATAAATATCTCAGATTTTGTAATATTATTTTTTTTAATATAAACAGAATATAAATTGTGTAAGTATTCAACAGAATTACTATTTTTTGAGATTAAAAATAAAGAAGCTTTTTCAGACTCATTAAGCTTGTTTACCTGATTACACATTTTGGCATATAAAAATAAATAATCTAAATTTTCTGGGTTATTTTTTATAAGATCTTCAATCTGGAAAAAAGCATTTGCTGTTTTACCATCATTAAAATTTTTAATAATAGATTTGATTTTATTATTTGAATTCATAAAAAAACCCAGTCTATCAAAGACTGGGTCATAATTGAATTAAATTTAAGTAGGACTATCTTCTTTGGCCAAAAAGTTGAAGAAGAAGAATGAAAAGGTTAATAAAATCAAGGTATAATTTAAGTGCTCCCATTAGTGCTTTCTTAGAACCAATTTCTTCACTATCACCACCATAATACATATTTTTAATATTTTGTGTATCATATGCAGTTAGTCCAACGAAAACAAGAACACCAATAACTGAAATTACAAATGACATCATACCAGATTGAAAAAACATATTTACAATGCTAGCAATTATTACCCCTATTAATCCCATAAACAAAAAACCACCTAATTTAGTCAAGTCTCTTTTGGTTGTGTATCCATAAAGGCTCATTGCCCC
>CAYQFB010000113.1:143-3246 GCA_964416705.1 uncultured Alphaproteobacteria bacterium | reverse complement strand
CAAGTAATTTTTTCATATTTCCTCCGAGAAATTATTTTTTTTATATAGATCAAATTAATTCCAAGGTACAGAAATCAATGATATTGAAATGCTTAAAATGGCTATAATATAGAATAAAATGGAAAAATTTTATACAAATATGGCAGTTATTGGTGCAGGAGTTGTCGGTTTAGCTATTGCAAAAGAAATTAGTATTAAAAATAGCGAAGTTATTATTCTTGAAAAAGAAGCAAAAATTGGACGAATTACTAGCTCAAGAAACTCTGGTGTTATTCATGCTGGTATTTATTATCAATCCCATACCTTGAAATCTAAGTTTTGTGTTGAAGGTAATAAATTACTTTATGCTTATGCCAAAAAATTTAATGTTCCTTTTGTTAATACAAAAAAAATTATCGTTGCCATTGATGAATCACAAATGGAAGATGTATTTGAAATAAAGAAACAAGCTACCTTAAATGGTGTTGAAGGTTTAGAAATATTAAATGAGAATCAAGTCAATCAATTAGAGCCTCTTATCAAATCTTCAGGTGGTTTATACGTTCCCTCTACTGGAATAATTGATCAGCATAGCTTGATGCAATCATATCTTGGAGAGTTTGAGAATAACGGCGGAATGGTATCCTATAATTCTACCGTGAAGAGAATATCAATTGATAATAAAAAATTTGAAATTGAAGTTATTGACAATAAAAAAAATAAAACAATAATTATCTGTGATTATCTAATTAATGCTGCGGGAATTTTTGCCTCAGATATAGCTAATAATATTGAAGATCTTAATAAAAGTTATGTCCCCAAAACTTATTTGGCTAAGGGTAATTATTTTTCCTTAAATAAAAAATTACCGATTAACCATTTAATTTACCCTGTGCCAGAAATGATAAGTCTTGGTATTCATTTGACTCTAGAGGTTGATAATTCAATTAAATTTGGTCCTGATGCTGAATGGGTTGATGATCCTTATGATTATTCTGTTAATGAGAATTTAAAATCAAAGTTTTGTCATTCGATAAATAAATATTTGCCTGATATCAGTGAAGATATGCTATCTCCATCATATGCAGGGCTTCGACCGATAACTAGTAAAGAGGATAGAGTTAAACGCGATTTTACGATTAGTACTGTTGAAAATCATAAAATAGAAAATTTAATTAACTTGTATGGTATAGAGTCACCAGGATTAACATCTTCTTTGGCAATAGCTAATTATATTACTGAAAGATTATAAATGACAATTGGTATTTTAGGTGGTGGAGTATGGGGGAGCGCTTTAGCTAAACTTTTTAGTGAGCAAGATGTTTTAATTTATACCAGGGATAAAAAAGTGATGAAATCTATTAATGATCATCATTTTAATCCTAAATTAAAATATGCAACTTTTAACGATAATGTCAAAGCCACGGATGATTTGGAAGATATTACAAAAAAAAGATTAATTTTTATTGCTCTTCCAACTCAAAATATTCGTGAAGTTTTATCAAAATCATATTTTCAAAATTTAAATGCTGATATAATTATTGCTTCTAAGGGGATTGAGATTTCATCATCCTTATTTTTATCTCAAATGGTAGAAAGTCTTATTAAACCAAAGTCTTTAAGTATTTTATCAGGACCTTGCTTTTCTGATGAAGTTGCTCAGAATTTACCAACAGCTGCAACATTTGCTTCATCAAACTCTTCAGTTTTTGATACCATTTCAGGAATGCTAAAGACTAAGAAATTTCGAATTTATTATTCGGATGATGTTATAGGTTGTCAAATTGGCGGAGCTTTAAAAAATATTTATGCTATTGCTGCTGGTATTTCAGATGGATTAAATTTAGGAGAAAATGCAAGAAGCGCACTTATTACACGTTCTTTTGTGGAGATATCAAGATTTGCTATGTTCTTTAAGTCAAAACAAGAAACTATTTTTGGTTTATCAGGTTTAGGAGATTTAATGTTGACGTGCAATTCTACTAAATCGCGAAATACTAATTTTGGGATTAAAATTGCTAATATAAAACATAAAAATTTTGAGAAAGAACTTGATAAAAATGCTATTACAGAGGGATATTATACTGTTAAAGCAGCTATAAAAATTGCTTCAGAAAATAATATTGAAATGCCAATCCTAGAGTCTGTTTTTAATATTCTCTATAATGAATTTGATATAGAAGAGGAAATTAAAAAACTAATGGCTAGACCTCTAGGGATTGAAAAAATTATTTAAATAAATGAACTTAGATACTGATTTAGTAAGTAATATTCGTATTAATCTTAGTGCCATCGAGAGAAGAACATCAACTTTAACAAAAAGACGCTCTGTTAAAAAAGATTATCAAGCAGCTTGGTTGCTAAAAGCAATCTCTCTTATTGATTTAACAACTTTAAGTGGAGATGATACTGCTGGAAAAGTAGAGCGCTTATGTGAAAAAGCAATACGACCAATCTCTCTTGATTTACATGATCAACTAGGATTGAAACAAGGAGATATTCAAGTAGGTGCAGTATGTGTTTATCATCATTTAATCAAAGAGGCTAAAAAAAATCTTCCAAAGAATATTCCTGTTGCAGCAGTGTCCACTGGCTTTCCGGCTGGATTATCATCATTTAAAACGAGAAAACAAGAAATTAAAGAGTCAATTAAAAATGGTGCTGATGAAATAGATATTGTGATTAATAGAGGTTTTGTTTTGCAAAATAATTGGAAAAAATTGTATGAAGAAGTGAGAGATTTTAAAAAAGTAGCAAAGACTAAACATATAAAAGCTATTTTAGGGGTTGGTGATCTAGAGACTTTGAGAAATGTTGCGAAAGCATCTATGGTTTGTATGATGGCTGGGGCAGATTTTATTAAAACCTCTACAGGAAAAGAGTCTATTAATGCTAATCTCAATAACAGTCTTGTGATGCTTCGAATGATCAGGAATTTTTATCAAATGACAGGTAAAAAAATTGGATTTAAGCCAGCTGGAGGAATTTCTACAGCTAAAACCGTTATTGAATTTTTAATTTTAGTTATGGAAGAGTTGGGACATGATTGGTTAAATCCAAAATATTTACGTATTGGTGCTTCTAGTCTTCTTATTGATATAGAGAGACAACTCTACCACTTTGC
>CAYQFB010000113.1:0-133 GCA_964416705.1 uncultured Alphaproteobacteria bacterium | reverse complement strand
ATAATGAGTAAAATTATACAAAATTTTAAAAATATTTCTTACGGTCCTGCGCTAGAAGATAGTAAAGATGTCATGTCTTGGATTAATTCGCTGAATAATCCTAATGATTTATTTATAAATGGAGCATGGGTAA
>CAYQFB010000112.1:0-3265 GCA_964416705.1 uncultured Alphaproteobacteria bacterium | reverse complement strand
TTTTTCATAACTATAATTTTCTAATTTTTATATTTCTAAACCATAGTGGGCTATCATGATCTTGAAGCCCTATGTAACCTTTTTCAAATGAACCATATTTACTTGCATTTTTCCATTTACTTTCATTTTTTCTTTTATACCAGTCTTTAGACCATGGAATAAATGAAAGAATCATTTCCCCATTTAACCAATGCTCCACTTTTTTATTTGTAAAGACTATCATAGAAGAATTCCATTGTTCTGCAGGGTTTAGCTTTTTGTTTTTATTTGGAGAATACATTGCGTAATCAGCACCTGCTTTTTGCCATTGCTCAAGGGTTGCATTATTTTTTTTCTCCCAACCATCATCATCTAATAGCTGGTATTCAGGAGCTACTTCATATGGCGTATTAAATCCTTCCTTTAGATGATAGAATATACCACTATTACCTCCTTCTGGAAGCTTCCATTCAAGATATAATTCAAAGTTCTCAAATTCTTCTAGATAATATATAATATCACCACCACCTTTCATATCTTTTTCTAATTGCAAATTAGTGTCAAATGTTAATACACTATCTTTTATTGTCCACTTGCTAGGCAATGATTCTCCATTATATGCTCTCCATCCTTCAGTAGTAGTCCCATCAAATAAATAGATCCACTGATCATCTGCCTTTGAAGATTGAGAACCAAATACAATCATATTATATCCTGCTAATATGACAATGACAAAAAGCAATATGTTGATAATAAGCAATATGTTTTTATTCATAATATTTAATCTAATAAGCTTATTAAAAAAGCATATTCCATTGCAGTTTCTTTATATGCTTCGAATCTCCCAGAAGCACCCCCGTGACCTGCGTCCATATTGCAATACATAAGTAATGGTTCTGCATTTGTTCTTCTGTCTCTTAGCCTTGCAATCCATTTTGCAGGCTCAAAATATTGTACTTGAGAATCATGATATCCTGTTGTAATAAAAATTGCTGGATAATCTTTTTCTTCGACTTGATCATATGGTGAATATGAAAGCATATAAAAATATGAATCTTTATCTCTAGGATCTCCCCATTCATCAAATTCAAATGTTGTTAAAGGAATTGTTTTGTCTAACATAGTTGTAATGACATCTACAAATGGCACTCCAGCTACTATACCTCTAAAAACATCTGGCTCCATATTTGCTACTGCACCCATTAAAAGCCCACCAGCACTTCCACCCATTGCAAAAATCTTATTTTCATCCACATAATTAGTTTTGGCTAAATATTTAGCACTATCAATAAAATCCCAAAAAGTATTTTTTTTGTTAAACATCTTTCCATCATCATACCATGATCTTCCTAAATATTGACTTCCTCTGATATGGGCAATTGCATAAACAAACCCTCTGTCCAATAGACTTAGTCTGACAGAACTAAATCTTGCGCTATTTGTTGAGCCATATGATCCGTATCCATAGAGTAAAACAGGATTTTCACCTTCTTTATATAAATCTTTTCTGTATACTAAAGAAACAGGAACTTTTTCACCATCTCTTGCATTAGCCCAAATCAATTCTGATTTATAATTATTTTTATCAAAATCATCACCTAACACTTCATTTTGTTTTAAAATATTTTTTGTTTTTTCTTTTAAATCATATTCAATTATTGAGGATGGAGTAGTTAAAGATGAATAGCTGAATCTAAATTTTCTAGAATTTATTTCTGCATTTACACTAGAACTCGTTGAATATGCCTCTTCTTCAAATTCAACATAATGATTTAATTCTGAATTGGTTATTGATTTGACATGGTATTTTCTATTTCCATTCTCTCTTTCTGTAATTACTAGGTAATCATTAAAAACCTCAAAACCTTCAAATAATACATCTTCTCTATGAGGAATATATTCTTTCCAATTTTTTATTGAAGTATTATTTTCACTACAAATCATAAGTTTAAAATTTGTAGCATTATTATAATTAGTCCTAATATACCACTTGTCATCTAGATGATTAATCGAATATTCTAAGCCATCTTCACGCTTTTGAAATACTTTAAAATCTCCATTAGGATTATTTGCGTCGAGAATTCTTTTTTCATCAGAAATAGTTTTGCCTGAACTTATAACAATGTATTTTCCAGATTTTGTTTTATAAGAATATAGATTAAACTCTTCATCTTCTTCATAAAATACTTGTTCGTCTGTTGTATTTGAATTAAGAACATGCCTCATTACTTTTTCGGTTCTTAAGGTGTTTGGATTTTTTAAATTATAAAATAGGGTTTTGTTATCATTAGCCCAACTAACTCCACCTGTTGTATTGGCTATTGTATAGGAGTCCTTTTCCCCACTTTCGAGGTTTTTAAAATGAACTGTATATAGTCTTCTACTAATAGTATCTACAGAATAAGCCATAATTTTATTGTTTGGACTAATATCAATTCCCCCAATTCTAAAATATTCATGACCTTTTGACATTTCATTTACATTAATGAGTATTTCTTCAGGTGATGAAAGTTTTTCTTTTTTTCTACAATAAATCGGATATTGTTTGCTCTTTTCATATCGAGTATAATAATAATATCCATTATCAAGATAAGGGACGCTAGAATCATCCTCTTTAATTCTAGATTTGATTTCAGTAAAGATCTTGTGTTCAAGATTTTTATAATCTTGCATATACTGATCTCTATAAGTATTTTCAGCATTTAGATATTCAATTACCTTTGGATTATCTCTTTCATTTAACCAGTAAAATTCATCAATTCTTTGATGATCATGTATGGTCATTATTTTATCAATTTTTTCTGCCCTAGGCTCAGGAATTTCAGTTTTTTTCATGTTGCAGGAATATAAAATTAGAATGGTTAATATTAAATATTTGTACATAATTTTTAGTTGTTTTTTGGGCCAATAAACATTGGCGTGTTTTCTTGGTATTTTTTGTAATCAGGATATTTATTTGCAGTAATATTTTCACTAAATTTTGCGCTAGAGTAAAATAAAATAACCAATAGAATACAGCCTATAACTGACCAGTTAATCCATTGACCTGTCGCAGAAACACTAAATAAGTAAAACATAACCCATATTAATTGCTCACAAGTATAGTTTGGATGTCTTGAAAATGCCCAAAGTCCTGATGTGATAAATCCTTTCTTGTAATCTCCTTCCAATGGTTGTCCTAGCTCAATTTTTTTATATTTCTCATTTTGAAAGTCATATTGCTGTTGATCAGAAATTGTTTCAAATACAATAAGTAAAAATGTTATTCCGGCAATTAGGTAGTCAG
>CAYQFB010000111.1:0-3274 GCA_964416705.1 uncultured Alphaproteobacteria bacterium | reverse complement strand
CGATTTTTTCTATCATATCTACAAAAGGTCTTGAGCTACCATCCATGATTGGAACCTCAGCAGCATTAATATAAATATTCAAGTTATCAATATGCAAACCTGATAGAGCACTCATTAAATGCTCTATTGTTGATATTTTTAAACCATGTGCATTTGAAATTGTTGTACTTAAAAGAGTCTCTGAAACATTAGACCAAATAGCTTCTATAATATTGTTCTTTTTTGAGTCTACACGAATAAACTTTATTCCATCATCAACTTCTGCAGGTTCCAGTTTCAGCTCAACGTCTTTACCTGAATGCAAACCAATGCCTTTGACAAAAATAGAGCCTTTTATTGTTTGTTGATTATTGTTTTTAGGATGAATAGCTATCATAAAAAAAAGTGCTGTTTACAGCACTTTTTTATATTTTTTTTGAAATTCCACAACTAACTGAATATTACAAAATATTACAAGATGCTAATTTGCCTGCCTTCTTAAGAAGGTTGGAATATCTAGTAATTCTTCTTCTGTTTCTTGGTTAAAATCTTCCTCTAAATCATCATCAGTTGCACTAAATTCAGGTTCTAATTTCTCACTAGACTCTGTTGAGATTTCAGGTTCAGCTAACTCTGATTCATTAATATTTTCTGAAATAATTGGTTCTGTTTTATCATTCTGAACAGTTGTTTCAGTTTCGTTATTAGAAGAAATATTATCAAACAAACTTAATCTTCTAACTGAAATTTCACTTACATTTGATTCTTCACTTTCCTCTTCGGAGTTAGCTTCAATTTTATCAGAGGTTGAGTGAGTTTCTGAAATTTGATTTTCTTGATTATCAGGTAAGATAAAATCTTCGTTATCAACTATAATCCCTTCATTATCTTCCTCTTCCTGAATATCAGATATTTCCATATTAACATGATTTGAAGCAATTTCTTCTTTTATAGTTTCTGTGTTTTCATTTAAATTTTCTACCTGATCATTATCTATATTGTTTTCAGACAATTGACTCTCTTGATCATTTTCAATTTCAACATCGCTATTTGTGTCTTGATAATTTACTTCGTTTTCAAAAATAGATGTTTCATTATTTTCCTGATTGATCTGATCTAATTTATATACATCGTTATTAAGGTTTACAGTTGCAAAACTCTCTAACGGCTTTGCGTTAATGCTTACGTTTGAGTCAATGCCAGTAGCAACAATACTCACCCTTACCAGACCATCTAATCTATCATCACAAGTAGTTCCGTAGATAATATTAGCCTCTTCGTCTACCTCTTGTTTAATTCTGTTAGCCGCTTCATCTACTTCATATAAAGTTATATCTTTACCACCAGTTATATTAATAATTAGTCCTTTAGCACCTTTCAAGGACACGTCATCAATAAGTGGATTTGCTATTGCAGCTTCTGCAGCTGCTACAGCTCGACCCTCACCTGAAGCTTCACCAGTACCCATCATTGCTTTTCCCATTTCTGACATAACAGTTTTGATATCCGAAAAATCAAGATTTATCATTCCAGGTTGAACCATCAAATCAGTTACACCCCTAACGCCAGCGTACAAAACGTCATCAGCCATTTTAAAAGCATCTGAAAAGGTTGTTTTTTCATTAGCTATTCTAAATAAATTTTGATTTGGTATTATTAATAACGTATCAACAAACTGCTGAAGCTCTTCAATTCCTTTTTCAGCTAACTTCATTCTTTGAGAACCTTCAAAATGAAAAGGTTTTGTTACCACACCTACAGTTAGAATGCCTCTCTCTCTTGCAAGTTTTGCTATTACAGGTGCAGCACCAGTCCCTGTGCCACCACCCATACCGGCTGCAACAAACAACATATGACTTCCATCTAATTTTTCAGCAATCTCATGTATTGCCTCTTCTGCAGCCTGTCTTCCAATATCAGGTCTCATGCCAGCACCTAAACCTCGAGTACTGTTTAATCCTAATTGTATTTTATTTGGACATGAGGATATTTGTAATGCCTGCGCATCAGTGTTTGCTATTAAAAAATCAACTCCTTCAAGATTTGAATTCATCATATTATTAACTGCATTTCCACCTGATCCACCAACACCTAGAACTGTTATTTTTGGATGCAGATTGTCACCTACATCTTGTAATGAAATATTTATAGCCATTTGTAAATCTCCGCCGTTTATATGTTTTTTAACGATTCATTGCCGAAATCGTCAATTATAATATCTACATATTGTATATTAAATATATTGATCTAGCCAATTAAAAAAACCTTTAAAACCTTGTTTTTTTTCTTTTTTTCCTCGTTTTTCGATAATTTTATCTAAAAAAACATCTGGATTAAATAAACTACATCCAATTACATCTGCAAAACTTGAATTTAGCAAGATTTTATCAGGAATTATATCCTCTTTTGGGAAACCAATTCTCACATTACTTGAAAATATTAGCTCAGCATATTGTGATATACCTTCCAATTGAGCTCCTCCACCTGTTAAAACAACATTTTTAATTTGTTTTTTATGAAGGTTATTTTGCTTTAACTTTTGCCAAATTATTTCAAGAGTTTCCTCAACACGTGGTTTAACTATTGAATTAATTTTCAATCTATTAATTTGTACAAATTTATCATTTTCTCCAGATATGATTGGAACTTCAATTATTTCATATTCATCACTAGGCGCACTTATTAATGAACTATATAAGGTCTTCAATCTTTCAGCACTATCAATAGTTGTGGAAACGCCTCTGGCAATATCATTGGTTATATTGTTGCTTCCAACTAAAACACTATCACCATATATAAAATTATTATTTTCAAAAATTGAAATCGAAGTATTTGAATGCCCCAAATCAATACAAATTGATCCGATCATTTTTTCATCCTTACTTAAAACTGCTAAAGCTGAAGACAAAGGTGAAGGAACAAAACTATCAATTTTAATATTTAATTTATCAATAATATTTTTATAACTATTAAGAGTCTTGTAAGAAATTAATATTTTATAAAATAATATTTTTAAGTAATTAGCATAATTACCAACTGGTGAGTTAAATAATAAATTGTTATCCAAAATATATCCATAAATATTATTGAATATTTCAAAATAATCTTCATTCACTGCAAAGTAATCAGAATTATTAATAGCTTTTTTAATATCTAGTTCAGTTATTTCATTATTTATATTTTCTATTTCTGAGTCATAGTATTTGGAGATACTGTCAACTGTTGGTATATTTAAATTAATAGAATTTATCTTAGTTTGAGATTTATTTTCAGATTCATTAATCAAAGATTTAAC
>CAYQFB010000110.1:0-3284 GCA_964416705.1 uncultured Alphaproteobacteria bacterium | reverse complement strand
GATTAGAAGAACATCAAGATGGTACAATAATTGTTGATGGTATTGAGCTTACAGGTAACTTAAAAAATATTGATAGTGTTAGAAAAGAAGTTGGAATGGTTTTTCAGCAATTTAACCTTTTCCCACATTTGTCCGTCAAAGAAAATATTACACTCGCTCCAATTTGGGTAAAAAAAATGCCAAAAGCTGAAGCGGAAGAACTTGCAATGCAACAATTAGAAATAGTTAAAATACCTGAACAAGCAGATAAATATCCAGGTCAACTATCAGGTGGTCAACAACAAAGAGTTGCTATAGCTAGATCACTTGCAATGAAACCAAACATTATGCTTTTTGATGAACCTACATCAGCACTAGATCCAGAAATGATTAAGGAAGTTTTAGATGTTATGATTGATTTAGCTGAAGGTGGTATGACTATGATAGTTGTAACACATGAGATGGGTTTTGCTAAAACTGTAGCTGATAGAATGGTGTTTATGGATGAGGGCAGAATTGTTGAGGAAGCAACACCAGATAAATTCTTTAATAATCCTGAAAGTGATCGTACAAAATTATTTTTAAGTCAAATTCTTAATCATTAAGTAATAATATATTTACTCGTCGGTTCATCTTTCCTTTATTCTCTATTTTACCTATTTTAATTTCACCTATTTCTTTTGTTGACTTTACATGAGTTCCACCACATGGTTGAAAATCTACATTACCAATTTTGATAAATCTTAACTTTCCGTCAATTTTAGGTGGTTTTACAGACATAGTTCTCACTAGCTCTGGCTGACCCTCTAATATTTTACTGTCTATAAATTCAAAGATAATTTCATGATCATCTCTCATTAATGTATTTATTTTATCCTCTAACTCTTCTTTATTTATTTGTTTTTCTGGATCATTAAAATCTAATCTACTTTTTTCAAAACCAATTTGGCCTCCTGTAACGCCAAGAGGGATAGCTGCACACATTAAATGTAATGCACTGTGCATTCGCATGTGTTTATATCTCTTATTCCAATTTATTCTTGCTGTGACTTTTTGATTTGTGCTTAATCCATTTAAATCCTCTAATATGTTCTTAATTGAATCTTCTGATTTTATTGTTTCACTAATCTCTTTTTTTTGACCATTTGCTATAATTTCCCCTATATCTCCTGGTTGACCACCGCTTTTCCCATAAAATATAGTATCTTCTAATTCTATTGTTTTATTTTTCTCATCTATTTCTTTAATTTCTGTTTCTATTTCTTTTGTATACGCATTTTCTTCAAATATTTTTGCCATAATTTTTTTTAACAGATTTTTATATTATTATGTTGACTTTTTTATCAATCTAAATAAATTAGAACAAAATAAGAACATTATTATATTTATATTAAATATAATTATTGTTTATCAATTAGTTAATTAATTTTTTTAAAATTATGAATGAGAAAAATATACTATCAATTATCAATATAGGAAATAGCAAAAAGGTTACCACATCTTTATTTTTAGACTCTGTGTCAGCCGGATTTCCTTCTCCAGCAACTGACTATTTGGAAAATAAACTTGATCTCAATGAATACCTTGTAAAGCATCCAGCGGCTACTTTTATCGTAAAAGCAAGTGGGTCTTCAATGATAGAGGCTGACATTTTATCAGGAGATTTATTGATTGTGGACAGGAGTGTTACACCAAAAAATGATAATATTGTTATAGCTTCTGTGTTTGGTGAACTAACGGTAAAAAAATTACGTAAAAAAAAATCTGCATTATTTTTAGTTTCAGCCAATAATGAGTATCCTAGCATTGAAGTGAAAGAAGAGATGGAGTGTTTTATATGGGGGGTAGTGACTTATGTCATACATAAAACAATTACAAAATAATCACTCTTCTTTAGACAATTCCATAGCCTTGATAGACTGTAATAACTTTTATGCATCGTGTGAGAGGATATTTAATCCAAAGTTAATGGGAAGACCTATTGTTGTTTTATCAAATAATGATGGTTGTATAATAACAAGATCAACTGAAGCTAAAAAACTAGGTATTAAGATGGGAGAACCATACTTTAAGGCAAAAAAAATTATTGATAAAAACAATGTAAAGGTTTTTTCTTCCAATTATTCTTTATACGGAGATATTTCTCAACGTGTTATGGAAACCTTGGCAAGGTTTTCTTCTGATATAGAAATTTATTCTATAGATGAGGCTTTT
Organism: uncultured Alphaproteobacteria bacterium; assembly: GCA_964416705.1. Classification (GTDB taxonomy): domain Bacteria; phylum Pseudomonadota; class Alphaproteobacteria; order HIMB59; genus CACPNW01. Next base: position 1,091 of record CAYQFB010000110.1, on the reverse strand, counting down.
TTGGGATTAAATGGTTTTGAAAACTATAAATTGAGTACGTACTGCAGTTACATACGTCGCATCATAAAGCAATGGGTAGGTATACCAGTAAGTATAGGGGTGAGTTCGACAAAGACACTTTCAAAAATTGCAAATAATTTGGCAAAAAAAAACAAAGAGTATGATGGTGTGTGCATATTAAAATCTTGGTTTGATATAAGTGAGGCTTTGAAATTAACCTCTATAGAAGATATCTGGGGTATTGGGAGGCGACTATCTGTTTTTTTACAGAAACATAACATCAATACAGCTTATGATTTTATTCAACTTGACAAAGGATGGGTAAGAAAAAATATGGGAGTAGTTGGAGAGAAAACCTTTCTAGAGCTTTGTGGTGTATCCTGTATTGAATTGGACTTGATTCCATCAGATAAAAAAAGTTGCTGTGTCTCACGTTCATTTAGTAAACCAATAGAAAAGATCAATGATTTAGAAGAATCAGTTTCAAGTTATGGAACAAGAGTCACAGAGAAAATAAGAGAGAAGGGCTTGATAGCAGAGACCATGAGTGTTTTTGTGATGACAAATTATTTTAATAGAAAAGAAAAACAGTATTCAAATTCAATTAAATTACAACTACCTTACCCAACTAATAATAGTATTAAAATTGTGAAACGAGCTTTGGAAGGAGTAAGAAAAATATATCGTAAAGGATATCGCTATAAAAAAGCAGGTGTTATCCTTTATGGTTTAACTAGAGCAAATCAAACAAGAGGACTTTTAGATTATGATCGAGAAAATTCAGACTCTATTATGAACACAATGGATAGAATTAATGAACGATACGGCAGTTCTGCGATCAGATTGGCATCTGAGGGCATTAAAAAATCATGGAGGATGAGAAGGGAGAATGTATCTCCATGTTATACAACAAGATTTGATGATTTAGTTGAGGTAAAATCTTAATCTTTATAAAAAGGGATATTTCAAAAAAATAAAAAAGATAAGTTGATTAAAAAAAATCTAATAAAAAGACATAAAAATTTGATAATAATTTAAATGGCTCCCCGGGCCGGGCTCGAACCAGCGACCGATCGGTTAACAGCCGATTG